>JAFSBJ010000214.1 GCA_017437345.1 Clostridia bacterium
CTGAAGGGATAATAGCCGCCATTTTTTCAATATCTTCGGTTGTTTCATCCTGCAAAACATCTATGGCATCGTCGAAGGTTACAATACCAAGAAGTCTGGTTTCTTCATCAACAACAGGAATTGCCATAAAGTTATATTTATCAAATGCTTTTGCAACCTCTTCCTGGTCTTCGCTGGTGGTAAAATAGATAACATTTGTTTCCATTATGTTTTCTATTATATCTTCGGGGTCAGAAAGAAGGAGTGTTTTTGCCGAAACAGTTCCTATGAGTTTATTATTTAAATCAGTTACATAGCAGGTGTAGATAGTTTCTTTATCGAGACCTGTTGAACGGATATGGGCAATCGCCTGGGAAACATTCATATTCTTCTTGAATCGCACATACTCTGTTGTCATTATGCTTCCGGCACTGTCTTCGGGGTATTTTAATATTTCATTTATTGAACGCCTTGTTTCACTATCTGTGAAACGAAGGATTCTTTTAACAACATTTGCAGGCATTTCCTCTAAAATATCGACTGTATCATCGACAAACAAATCGTCTACCACAGCCTTAAGCTCACTATCACTAAAGCTGCGGATAAGGGTTTCCTGCTCTTCGGATTCCATTTCGACAAAGGTGTCGGCTGCATTATCCTTTGGCAAAATTCTAAATGCCAGAATGAGCTCATCATTTGAAAGCTCTTTTAAAAATTCTGCAATATCTGCAGGTTTTGCTTCTGCAAGAAGATGGCGCAAATCAGCATATTTTTTTGATTTTAAAAGCTCATATGCCATCTCCTGCATTGTTACTATTTCTTCCATTTTGTTTTCCTCCTAAATCAGTTTGTGTTGCATAGATGCCTCTTTAGGTAGGAAGTAGTTTAGCAGAAATTTGCCGTTATGAAACAAACGCGGCAAAGCTTACTTGCCCGTTTCGCCCGACATATTCACTACAACAATTACTTCCCGCGTCCATTTCATCACCTCATTTTTTAAATGAATTTTTTATTAAAACAGCCTTGGGGCTTGTTTTTAACCTATGGATTTTTTCTTTTTTAAAAAATAAAAATATAAAAAGCCAAATACAATAAGACACAAAAGCGCCACTACCTGAGAAACTCTGAGTGGCCCAAGCATAAGACTATCTGTGCGCAGACCTTCTATGAAAAATCTCCCCAGACCATACAAAGAAGCATAGGCAAAGAAAAGCTGGCCATTATACCGGCGGCGGTTGGCAATTACAAAAAGTACTATGAGAACTCCAAAAGACCAGAGGGATTCATAAAGAAAGGTTGGATGAACAGGCAAAGCCGGATTAACATTTAATCCTGCCTTTTCTAAATCGGAAAGATAAGAAATGGTGTTTTCACTAATCATTCCCCATGGAAGGCGGGTATTGGTGCCAAAGGCTTCCTGATTGAAAAAATTACCCCAGCGCCCTATCATCTGACCGCAGATAAGCCCAACAGAGCCAATGTCAAACACAGAAAGCACCTTATATTTTTTAATTTTACTATATATAAATGCGGCAATAACTCCGCCTATGACAGCACCGTAGATAGCGATGCCGCCTCCGCGAAGATTAATTATATCTGCCGGATTTTTAAGGTAATAGCTAAGATTAAAGACAACATAATATAGTCTTGCAAACACAACAGCCACAGGACCGCAATATATGGCAAGGTCAAGGGGAATATCAGAATTTTCTCCAAGCTTTTTTGCCGCAAGTGAGGCAAGCAAAACCCCCATAAGAAGAGATATGGCAATTATTATTCCATACCAATAGACAGGGATGCCGGAAAAGTGGAAGGCTATTCTGTTTATATTAAATTCTATACCTATTGCGGGGAAAGAAACTGTCATATTATGTCACCTTTGTCAAGGGGATTTACAACACTCAAGACACAATTTTCAGAAGTAAACACTTCGCTTAAAACCTGCATGAGTGATTCTAAAGTAATGGAATTATAGATTTCAGGGAAATCTGTGAGGTCAGTATCATTTAAAAATCCCTTACAGAGCATATTTCCAATGGTTTCAACATTATTGAACTTACGGATAAAAGAGCCGAAATATGCATTTTTTATACGCTTGAATTCTTCTTCGGTAAACCCCTTTGAGCGATAGTCTTCAATCGCCTCAATAAGCTTTTCCTTTACAAGCTTTGGCTCATCGCTTTCGCCTGCAAATGAAACAACCGAAAATGCTTCTTCTGTCATAATGTCCTTACTGAAGGTATCGTTTATAAGACCGGTTTTATAGTTGTCATTATAGAATTTACTGCTTCTGCCGGTTAGTATTTTTGCAATAAGGGTTAGCTGAGCTTCCCTTTTTAAAAGCTCAGCACCTTTTTTAAGATAGTTATCCTTGAAGCCTATGGTAAATATGGGGCGGGATACTGCTGATTCTGCCTCAATGTATTTTTGAGGAACTTCACAAGGCTCATCGGGATAAACGCTTACTACCTTTCCGTTTTCCCTCGTTTCAATGGTTTTTTCAACAATATCAAAAACAAGCTCCGGCTCCACATTACCAACAACACAAACCACCATATTGGCAGGGTTATAATAGGTATTGTAGCAATTATAGAGAACTGTTTTATCTATTTTTGAGATGCTTTCAACTGTGCCGGCGATGTCTATTTTAACGGGGTTATTTGCATACATTGCCCTGAGCATATTAAACATAACAACCCATTCTCCGTCATCATCATACATACGGATTTCCTGGGCTATTATCCCCTGCTCTTTCTCAATATTCTCCTTGGTGAAATGAGGCTTCTGCACATAGTCTAAAAGATGGGCAAAGCACTCCTTGAAATGAGAGGTACAGGAAAAAAGATAGCAGGTGTTTGTGAATGATGTGAAGGCATTGGCATTTGCACCATATTTTGAAAAAAGGTCAAAGGCATTTGATTCATCGGGCATTTCAAACATCTTGTGTTCAAGAAAATGAGCAACACCATCGGGAACTGTTATCTCCTTTTCTTCTCCAAGGGGGATGAAGGTATTATTAATTGAGCCGAATTTTGTTCCATAGATTGCATAGGTTTTGGAAAAGCCCTTCTTGGGAACAACAAATACTCTGAGGCCTGTTTTGTGGGTGGCAGAATAAAGAGTTTCGTCAAGGGTGTCTATATATTTTTTGGTAAACTGCATTATTTGCCCTCCTTTCCATTTAAGAAATACACTGTATCAACTGCAACATTTTTAAAGCTTTCAATTATTTCTTCACGGCTTACCTTCTTTATTTTTTCGCATACATCGGAAATTGAAAGGAATTTATCGGAAAATGCCATTCCGAGATAATAGTCTGTGAGAAGGCCGGGGCTGTCTTCATAGGAAGAAAAGGTGCTTATGATATATTCCTTTGCAACAGAAAGCTCTTCATCGGTAAAGTCACCGTTTTTAACTGCATTAAGCTCTTTTAAGATGGCATCTTTGGTTTTTTCAAATTTATCAAATTCTATTCCGCTTCCTATCATCATTATGCCATTGTATTTATCAAGGCGGGAATAGGCATAGTAGCAAAGACTGAGCTTTTCGCGGACATTATTGAAAAGCTTGGAATGAGCGCCGGAGCCAAATATGCTGTTGCCTGCAAGGAGGGCATAATAGAGAGGATTATCAAGAGATATTCCTGTTCTGAGGCCAATGGAGAGCTTACCCTGATTAACACTTAAATTATCTTCCACATATTTTTCTTCTGAAGCTAATTTAACTTCGCCTGAAATTTTTATGGGGCATATATCAAATCTGAATTTAGCAAAATATTCTTTTAAAAGCTTTACTATTTCTGCCGCATCCACATCGCCCACAAGGAAAATGTCTACGGGGCTTGAAAAAATAATGGATTTATAATGATAATAGAGATTTTTTTCGTTGATTTTATCAAGGTCTTCGATATAGCCTATTTCAACTATGGCATTTTCTTCACCCTTGCACATTTCCTCAAGACATCTTACGGAAGCATAGGCTCTTTTATCGTTTATAAGGCTTTCTATGTCGTCTTTTAAATTCTTCTTCTGATTTACAACATGCTCCTTACAAAAGCCATCGTCCACCACATAGGGTTCAAAGAGCATATCAAGCATAAGGCAAAGGGATTCTTCAAGAATACTCCCCTCACTATAGCGGTCATTTAAAAAGCTCACCTGAGACACAAGGCTCTGAACATTTGCTCTTTTGGTGATGCCTATATCAAAGCCCAAGCCAAAAAGCTTTTCAGCATAGATACTTAAATCTAAAAGAGATGAATACTTGGCTGTGGCGTTTCTTAAAACCTTTGACAAAAGAGCATTCATTGTTACTTCGCATCTTTCAAGCTTCCTATGGAGATAGGTGCTTGCAAGAACTGTTTTATACTTTTTATCTTTGATAACATAAAGATTTATGTTATCTGAAATATTATATTTTTCTGCCGATACCATTGGGGACATTCCTTTCAAAACATATATACACTTATTATATCCAAAAATTACAGTATAATCAAGTCTTTTTTGATATCAATTTCAACAATTCACTGTCGAATTACACAAAACAAAAGTATTGTTTTTATTGCTTATTAACAAACTTTTGTCGTAAAAGCTCTACTTTATTGACAAATATAGAAAAATTTACTATAATTTAAACAATATTACACTCAGGAAAGAGGTAACCCTATGGAGATTACAGGAATTAAAATCAAAAAATTAGCTACAGACAACAAAATGAAGGCTATTGCCTCCATTACTATCGATGATTGCTTTGCTATTCACGATATAAAGGTTATCGAAAACGAAGATAAGGTTTTTGTAGCTATGCCGAACAAAAGACTAAAAGACGGCACCTTTAAAGATGTTGCTCACCCAATTAATTTTGAAACAAGAGCAAACATTGAAAAAATCATTATTGATGCATACAACAACGCTGAAATCGAAGAATAATTTGAGTCATTAATATAATGTGTTTTATCCTCCGAAGGCTATGATAGTCTTTCGGAGGTTTTTTCATTGTATGGGAATTTACGATGAATTTCATTTGTGAGATGAAAAACAACTTACACTCACGACGAGGGTGCAGGCTCACCCTGCTTTTTCATTGTTTAATTATACCAAATATGACAATTTATTATTGTATTAATGGAAATTATAGTATATAATAGGAATGTTATAAAGTTTATAAGGAGGAAGTATGATGAACGAAAAAATTCTGGAAATACTTGAAAATGACTGTAATCTCCCCCTTGAACAGGTCGCGGTTCTGGCGGGTATGTCAACCGAGGAAGCGGCGGCGCAGATTGATGAAATGAAAAAAGAAAAAATCATTCTTGGAAATAAGAGTGTTATAAACTGGGAAAAAACAGATAAGGAATTTGTTACTGCACTTATTGAATTAAAGGTTACCCCCCAGAGAGGCGAAGGCTTTGACAAGATAGCAGAACGAATTTATAAATTCCCTGAGGTAAAATCTCTCTATCTTATGGCAGGAGCATTTGACCTTACTGTTATTATTGAAGGCAAAACAATGAAAGAGGTAGCCCTTTTTGTGGCAAACCGTCTGGCTCCTATGGAGTGTGTTGTGAGCACAGGAACTCACTTTGTTCTGAAAAAATACAAATATGAGGGTATCGTTTTTGAAGATAACGAAAAAGATACCAGACAGGTGATAACATTATGACAAATTTTAACCCCGAAAATTTTATAAATGACACAGTAAGTAGCATGCAGCCATCGGGAATAAGAAAATTTTTTGATATTGTTAATCAGATGAGTGACGCCATATCTTTGGGTGTTGGCGAGCCTGATTTTTCAACCCCATGGCACATAAGAGAAGCAGGAATTTATTCTCTTGAAAGAGGAAGAACCTACTACACAACAAACGCAGGTCTTCCCGAACTGAGAAAAGAAATCTGCAAATATATGAAAAAATTTGATGTGGAATGTGAAGCGGATGAAGTCCTCGTTACCGTTGGCGGAAGCGAGGGGGTTGATGTGGCTATGAGAACCATTTTAAAACCCGGCGATGAGGTTATTGTGCCTGAGCCATCCTTTGTTTGCTACAAGCCCTGTGCCTCTCTTGCAGGAGCCATTCCCGTCCCCCTTGAAACAAAGGCTGAGAATGAATTCAGAATAACAAAAGAGGAGCTTTTGGAAAAAATTACTCCCAAAACAAAGATGCTCATTCTCTCCTATCCCAATAATCCCACAGGCGCTGTTATGCCCCTTGAGAATTTAAAGGAAATAGCACAGATTGCAATAGAAAACAATATTATAGTTCTTTCAGACGAGATATATGCAGAATTAACCTATGAAGGAAAGCACCATTCAATAGCTTCCCTTCCCGGAATGAAAGAAAGAACAGTTGTTATTAACGGTTTTTCAAAGGCATTTGCAATGACAGGCTGGAGACTTGGCTTTGTTGTGGCTCATAAGACTCTTATTAAAGCTATGACAAAGGTTCATCAGTATGCTATAATGTGTTCCCCTACTGCAAGTCAGTATGCTGCAATTGAAGCACTTAAAAATGGCGAAGAATCTATCATGATGATGGTTAAAGAATATGACGACAGAAGAAAAATCATTGTTGACGGATTTAACAAGATGGGGCTTACCTGCTTTAATCCAAGAGGTGCATTCTATATTTTCCCGTCGATTAAATCCACCGGTATGACATCTCAGGAATTTTGCGAAAAGCTTCTGGAAAGTCAGAAGGTGGCAGTTGTTCCCGGAACTGCATTTGGCGATTGCGGCGAAGGTTTTATAAGAGTTTCCTATGCATACAGTATTCAGGAAATTAATACTGCTATGGAAAGAATAAAGATATTTGTTGATTCCCTAAAAAAATGAGAGGCATATTGAAATGAGTTTTAATATTGTACTTGTGGAGCCTGAAATTCCGCAAAACACAGGAAATATTGCAAGAACCTGCGCAGCAACAGGAGCTAGACTACATCTTGTTAAGCCAATGGGTTTTGAAATTGACGATAAAAAGCTCAAGCGTGCAGGCCTTGACTATTGGCATATGCTTGATATTACATACTATGAAAACATCGACGATTTTTTTGAAAAAAATAAAGGCGGAAATTTTTATTTTGCATCAACAAAATCCTTATACCGTCATTCTGATGTTGAATTTCGTGACGGAGACTACATACTCTTTGGAAAAGAAACCAAAGGACTTGATGAAGCTCTTTTAAAGGAGAATAAGGATAAATGCATAAGAATTCCCATGATAAACGGGGCAAGAAGCCTTAATTTATCAAATTCGGTGGCAATAGTTATTTATGAGGCATTAAGACAAAACAATTATTTTGACCTTGAAACAAAGGGAAGTCTAACTAAATTTGATTGGTAAAACGGAGGCAGATATGAAACCTGTTAAAATTATTACAGACACATGCTCGGATATTACTTTGGAAATTGCAAAAGAATATAACATACACCTTTTGCCTGTTCACATAAGCTTTGGCGACAAAGAGTATCTTGACAGATATGAGCTTGACACAAAGGAATTTTATGAAATGCTTGTAAGTTCCGATGTACACCCGAAAACTGCTCAGATAACAATTCAGGAGCATACGGACGCATTTATGAAATATGCAGACGATTATGAAATTATTCATATTCCTATGTCGGTTAATGCCAGCGGCACATTTCAGTCGGCAAGACTTGCAAGAACAAATGTGCTTGATGAAAAAGAAGATGCTGTGATTCACATTTTTGAAAACAACCAGCTCTCCTATGGCTACGGAATATGGGTTATTGAAGCTGCAAAAATGGCGGCTGAGGGAAAAAGCGCCCAGGAAATACTTAAGATGCTTGAAGAAAAGATTTATAATGTTGGAATACTTTTCAGCGTGGCAACTCTTGATTATCTGCAAAAGGGCGGAAGAATTTCATCGGCTTCAAAGCTTATTGCAAATGTACTTGACATATCCCCTATTTTAGCTGTTGAAGATGGTCTTGTGGTAAGCAAGGAGAAGGTAAGAGGTTCTAAAAAGCTTATATCAAAAATGGTTCAGATGCTAAGTGAAGATGCAACAGATGATCCTGATGCTATGATTTATGTGCTTCACGGAAATTCTCCCGAAACAGCCCAGAAGCTTACCCAAAAGATTAAGGAAAACACGAGCTTTAAAAATTTCGGTTTTGCCGAGGTTGGCCCCTGCATTGGTATTCACGCGGGACCAGGTGTGTTTGGGGTTATATATCAGAAGAAAAATAAACAGAATAATTAATGAGGTATTGATAAAAATATAACAATCTTACAATATAATGTTGTAATTTTAAAAAACTCTTGCAAAGAGAAAAAAAATACTATAAAATTATAATGTTTATATGTA
>JAFSBJ010000215.1 GCA_017437345.1 Clostridia bacterium
ATTCTCATATCTTGGTAAGGATTTAGCCTATGAGGTTGTTGTAACAAATACAAATCTCATAGCAGATATGACGGAAAAAATAGACCCCGTTCCTCCCGATAAGGCACCCCCTGTTATTGAAGGCTCCGATGAGCTTTTAAGAAAGCTCACCTATGACAAAGCCATAAGCATATATGGAGAAAATATGCCGCAAAATGTCCGCGACAGAATAGATGTTGAATTAAACTCCATAATAAATAATGGTTATTCTGTTCTCTATATAATAGCTCAGAAGCTTGTTTCAAAATCTCTTTCCGACGGCTATCTTGTTGGCTCCCGAGGTTCGGTTGGTTCGTCTCTTGTGGCATATTTAAGTGGTATCACAGAGGTTAATTCTTTGCCGCCGCATTATGTCTGCCCCAAGTGTAAATTCAGCGAATTTTTCCAGTCTACCGATGAATTGGGCTGTGGATTCGACCTTCCTCCCAAAAACTGCCCCGAATGTGGCACACCTCTCATCGGCGACGGTCACGACATCCCCTTTGAAACCTTCCTTGGCTTCTCCGGTGATAAAGAGCCTGATATCGACCTCAATTTCTCAGGTGATTATCAGAGCGTTGCCCATAAATATGTTGAAGAGCTTTTTGGCACAGGCCATGTTTTCAGAGCAGGAACAATAGGCACCATAGCTTCCAAAACAGCCTATGGTTATGTTAAAAAATATTTTGATGAAAAGGGGCAGTATGTGTCAAACGCACAGATTGAGCGCCTTGTAAGAGGCTGCACAGGTGTTAAAAGAACCACAGGTCAGCATCCCGGCGGAATCATAGTTGTTCCCACAGAGCGTGATGTTCACGAATTTTCTCCCATTCAGCATCCTGCTGATGACACCTCAAGTGACATCATCACTCTCCACTTTGATTACCATTCCATCGACCAGAATCTTTTAAAGCTCGATATTCTCGGCCACGACGATCCCACAGTTATAAGAATGCTTGAGGATTTAACAGGCATAAATGCCAGAGAAATTCCCATGGGCGATCCCGAAACAATGAGCCTGTTTTTAAATACCGATGCTCTTGGTGTGGCTCCTGAGGATATAGACAGCGTTGTGGGAACCTTTGCTGTTCCCGAATTCGGCACAAAATTCGTAAGACAGATGCTTGTTGACACCAAGCCCAAAACCTTCTCGGAGCTTGTGAGAATTTCTGGTCTTTCCCATGGAACTGATGTTTGGCTAAATAATGCCCAGGAGATAATCCAGAAGGGAATAGCAACTCTGAGTCAGGCAATCTGTACCCGTGATGACATTATGGTTTATCTTATTAACCATGGTCTTCCAAATGGCAAGTCCTTCAAAATAATGGAGAGCGTGCGAAAAGGTAAGGGCCTCACAGATGAGATGGAAGATTTGATGAAGGAATATAATATCCCTAAGTGGTATGTTGATTCCTGCAAAAAGATAAAATATATGTTCCCTAAGGCTCATGCTGTTGCCTATGTAACGATGGCATATCGCATAGCCTATTGTAAGGTTCATTATCCAAAGGAATTTTATGCAACCTATTTCACCGTAAGAGCCGATGACTTTGACTATATTCTCATGGGCCACGGAAAAGAATCTCTTTTGAAGAACAAACAGCTTATAGAAGCAAAAGGAAACGAAATGAGTGATAAAGAGAAAAATGTTATCACCATTATGGAGGTCTGCAACGAAATGTATGCAAGGGGTCTGAGCTTTTTGCCCGTTGACCTTTATAAATCTCATGCAACAAGATTTATTCCCACTCCCGAAGGTCTCCTCCCTCCTCTTAATGCTCTGCCTGGTCTTGGAACAAACGCTGCAAATGCCATAACCAAGGCAAGAGAAGACGGTGAGTTCTGGTCGATAGATGATCTTCAGCAAAGATCAAAATCCACCAAAACCGTTATAGAGGTTCTGCGTAATGCAGGAGTATTGAAGGGAATGAGAGAATCAAGTCAGGTTTCCTTCTTTTAAATAATGTGTATTCCATGGAGGTACATATGAAAAATAATAAATATAAATATCTGACCGCACTATCCAGCTTTGCAGTTTCGGTTTTTATGGTTTTTGATTGGTTCACCATAGCTGCAATGGGCACAAACGAAGCTCATTCGTTTATTACCATCCCCAAAATGCTCGCAAGCGGAGCGGATTTTCTTACTCAGCTTGGCGGCAAAACCGTGGCAATTGTAATTCTTATAGCAGGCGGCATGGTTGAATTTATGTGTCTTGCTTCTGCCGCAATGGGAATATGGGGTGGGGTAAGATGCCTTATAAAGCCCTATAAATCCCGTCTTGTTGTAATGTCGCAGATTGTGGCAGTTGCATTCACAAGTGTAGCTCTTATAGCGGTGCTTTTAATAAACATAGTTTCTGCCTCATCCCTTGGCGGAATAATATCAGTTAAGCCCACAATCTGGCTTGCTTTAGATGTGGTGTTTCTCATTTGCTCTCTTATCTTTTCAAGCAAATATCCATCCCAGCATGAAATGGAGTTAAAGTGCAAACCCGTTTCTGATGAATAAAATAACTGATAATTTTTATAGACAAAGTTTTTTATTTGTGATATGATAGAAATATAAAAGTCAAAGGAGCTGATGGCTATGAAAAAAACAGTAAGCATTATTTTATCATTGATTCTTGTGTTTTCATCCTTTGTTTGCTTTGCAGATTCTGACCTTACTCTTAAATTAGACGGAATTGTTCTTAAAACAGATGTTCCACCGGTCATAGTCAATGACCGCACAATGGTTCCGTTCCGTGCAATTTTTGAAGCTCTGGGAATCACAGTCAATTGGAGTGCAGCGCTTCGCAAAGTGTATGCCACAGCCGACGATGTTACAGTTATTTTAACCGTTGATTCTGAAAAAATGATAGTAAATGATAAAATCATAACCCTTGAAGCTTCTCCCTTTATTATGAACGACAGGGTTCTTGTTCCTGTGAGGGCTGTGTGTGAAGCTTTAAGCTGCAAAGTAGATTGGGATGCCCAGTCGCGTACAGTCATAGTCAAAACCAAAAACTATTCCGAACCGTCCTATAATGAAACAATAGGCGGTGATCCTGCTTATGTTAAAAAGGATATGGAATTTGATAAAGATCTTTTTGAAATCATAAATGCCGAAAGAAAGAAGCTGGGTATTGCTGAGCTTATTATGGACGAGACTCTTTCAGATATTGCCCTTTCTCATAGCACAGATATGGCAAAAAGAGACTATATCGACCATACCGACCCCGATGGGGTAGGACCATTTGACCGCATTGATAAAGCGTCTGTAAGCTATGTTGCCGCTGCAGAAAATATTGCATCCGGCTTTGCCACAGCCGAGAAGGTTTTGGATAGCTGGCTCAATTCCCCAAAGCATAGTGCAAATATCTTAAATGCAGAATTTACCAAAATTGGTGTTGGATATTATGCAGGCGGAACGAATGGAACTTATTGGACAGTAGTATTAATATCTGATTAGAATAGATTAACTGGTGATGTAAAAATAATCCAGACCGCAAAAGGTAAGAAAAAAGCATAATACAAGATGAAATTAAGCTTTTTAAATTGCTTATTATGTAATATAGGTTGAAAAATATCTTTTTAAGATATTTTTCTTATATTATTTTACCTTTTGCTATTGACAAATCTCACCACTCGCAGTACTTTAGTACAGCTTCGGGCTA
>JAFSBJ010000216.1 GCA_017437345.1 Clostridia bacterium
CCCTGCTGCTGAACCGTCTGCGGGGCAACTTCAACGTTGTCTGCGTTAAGGCTCCCGGCTTCGGCGACCGCCGCAAGGAGATGCTGCAGGACATCAAATAAAAAATAAACCCGCAATCTTTGGTGAGCAGATAATAATGGACAAACACGATAAGATTATTGATTTCAAAGAGCAGTTTTTAATAACAGCTTGCAGCCTGAATATCTTTGATGTCACAAGAAAAGTCCGTGAGCTTGGTGGGGTAGTGTTCCCAGCCCATATAGATAAATCTTCCTATAGCGTGCTTTCCAACCTTGGTTCAATTCCTGAAGAACTTGAATTTTCCACGGTGGAAATAAAGAAGAATCCTGTGCCGCAAAATCTTTGTGAAATGGGTGTTGAAAGCAAATATACCGTACTCCATAATTCCGATGCTCATTATCTTTGGGATATTTCGGAAAAAGAGAATTATATTGACTGTAAATCAAGAACAATTGAAGATATATTGCATAAAATATCTGAATATATATAGGCTGAATTTGTGCAAATCTACAAAAATTATTTTTTGCATCGAAAACAATGGCGAAGAATGAGTTTTTGTGATATAATTAAGCAGTTGAAAAACTGTTAAATAATTAACAATCATCAATATTAAGGAGGTTTTCAAAAATGAGTGAAATTAAGGCTCCCGCTTTTAATGACACAGCTGAGCAGAGCGCAAAACTGCAGGAAGTCATCGCTAAGTACAAAGGTACTGATGGTGCACTTATCCCCACACTTCATGAGGCACAGGCTATCTATGGATACCTTCCCTACGAAGTACAGAAAAAGATTTCTGAAGGTCTCGATATTCCAATGGCAGAAATCTATGGTGTAGTTACATTCTATACCCAGTTCTCAATTTATCCAAAGGGCAAATTCAATGTTGCTGTATGTCTTGGTACAGCTTGCTATGTTAAAGGCTCCGGCGATATAATCGAAAAATTCAAAGAAAGACTTGGCATTGAAGTTGGTCAGTGCACAGACGACGGAAAATTCTCATTAGAAGCTACCCGTTGTATAGGTGCTTGTGGTCTTGCTCCCGTACTCACAGTAAATGATGATGTATACGGAAAAATCACAGCTGATGATGTTGATGATATTTTAAGTAAATATATGTAATAAAGAGGTCTGTTGTTATGGTAGAAATTTCATTGCATATTCTCGATATTGCTCAGAATTCCATAAAAGCAAAAGCAAGCCTTGTGGAAATTGAGGTTACCGAAGATACTGCGGCGAACCTTTTAACCGTAATAATAAAAGACAATGGCTGCGGTATGGATAAAGACTTTCTAAAAGATGTCACCAATCCCTTCCGCACAAGCAGAACCACCCGCAAGGTGGGGCTGGGTCTTTCCATGTTTAAAAGTGCAGCCGAACTAACCGGCGGCAATCTTGACATTTGGTCTGAAGTAGGCGTGGGAACAGTTGTTACAGTAAACTTTGTATATGACAGTATCGACCGTCAGCCTCTTGGCGATATGGCAACCACCATGACCACAATCATAGGCGGTGCACCCGATATTGACTATGTTTATCGTCACAACTATAATGGCAAATCCTTTAATTTGGATACCCGTCAGCTAAAACAGGTTCTTGGAGATGACATATCTCTTGCCGAGATTGATGTTTTAAACTGGATTGATGACTATATCAAAACAGAAACTGAAAATATTTACGGAGGTGCAGTATAAATGAAAAGCTTAGCTGAACTTGCACAGCTCAGAGAAAAAACTCTGGCTAAAATTAATTTAAGAAAAGAAGACGATAGCGCTGTAAGAGTTGTTGTTGGTATGGCAACATGCGGTATCGCTGCAGGTGCAAGACCTGTTATGAAAGCTCTCATGGATGAAATCGAAAAGAGAAACATTGCAAATTGCACAGTTACTCAGACCGGTTGCATTGGTGTTTGCCGCCTTGAACCTATCGTAGAAGTATATCTTCCCGGTTCAGAAGAAAAAATCACATATGTTAAAATGGATGCTGAAAAAGCCGTTAAAATCGTAAACGACACTATCGTAAACGGTAAGGTTGTAAATGAATACACAATCGGCGCAGCAGAAGATAAATAAGGAGGTTCTTCAAATGGATTTAGCAAGAGGTCATGTGCTTGTCTGCGGTGGTACAGGTTGTACTTCCTCAAACAGCCAGAAAATTATCGATGAATTTGAAAAGAACCTTGCGGAAAAAGGTATTCAGGACGAAATCAAAGTTGTAAGAACAGGTTGCTTTGGTCTTTGTGCTTTGGGTCCAATCGTTATCGTATACCCCGAAGGTGCTTTCTATACACTCGTTAAACTCGAAGATGTTTCCGAAATTGTTGAGGAACATCTCTTAAAGGGTAGAATTGTTAAAAGATTACTTTATCAGGAAACAGTTGTTGATGAAGAAAACATTAAGTCATTAAATGAAATCAACTTCTACAAAAAGCAGGATAGAATTGCGCTCAAAAACTGTGGTGTAATTAATCCTGAAAGTATTGAAGAATATATCGCTTTCGGCGGCTACACAGCTCTCGGTAAAGTGCTCACAGAAATGAAACCCCAGGAAGTAATTGATGTTATCAAAGAATCAGGTCTCCGTGGTCGTGGTGGCGGCGGCTTCCCCACAGGCTTAAAATGGCAGTTCACAGCAAATTCTGTAAGCGATCAGAAATATGTTGCTTGTAATGCCGATGAAGGTGACCCCGGTGCATTTATGGACCGTTCAGTTTTAGAAGGTGACCCCCACGCGGTTATTGAAGCTATGGCTATTGCCGGCTATGCTGTTGGTGCAAATCAGGGTTATATCTATATCCGTGCTGAGTATCCAATCGCTGTTGGTCGTCTTCAGATTGCTATAGATCAGGCAAGAGAAATGGGCCTTCTTGGCAAAAACATTTTTGATACAGGCTTTGACTTTGACCTTGGCATCCGTCTTGGTGCAGGTGCGTTTGTTTGCGGTGAAGAAACAGCTCTTATTTCTTCTATCGAAGGTCACAGAGGTGAACCCAAGCCCCGTCCTCCATTCCCTGCTGTTAAAGGTCTTTTTGGTCAGCCAACTCTTTTAAACAATGTTGAAACCTATGCAAACATTCCTGCTATCATCAATAATGGTGCAGAGTGGTTCAAAGGCATCGGTACAGAAAAGAGCAAAGGCACAAAGGTATTTGCTGTTGGTGGTAAAATCAACAACACAGGTCTTGTTGAAGTTCCAATGGGTACAACCCTTCGCGAAATCATCTATGATATCGGTGGCGGTATCCCCAATGGCAAAACATTCAAAGCAGCTCAGACAGGTGGTCCTTCCGGTGGATGTATCCCTGCTCACCTTATAGATACTCCAATTGACTATGATTCACTCATCAGCATTGGTTCTATGATGGGCTCTGGTGGTCTTATCGTTATGGATGAAGACACCTGTATGGTTGATATAGCTAAATTCTTCCTCGAATTCACAGTTGATGAATCCTGCGGTAAATGTGCTCCCTGTCGTATCGGTACAAAGAGACTTCTCGAAATCCTCGAAAAGATTACATCCGGTAAGGGTACTTTAGAAGATATCGATAAGCTTGAAGAACTCTGCTACAGCATCAAAGACTCTGCATTCTGCGGTCTTGGTCAGACAGCTCCAAACCCAATCCTCAGCACACTCAAATACTTCAGAGACGAATATGTAGCTCATGTTGTAGACAAAAAATGTCCTGCAGGCGTATGTAAGGCACTTCTTTCCTATGTTATCGAACCCGATAAATGTAAAGGCTGCAGCCTTTGTGCTAAAAAATGTCCTGTTGGCGCTATCAGCGGTGAAATCAAGAGTCCATTCACAATTGACACATCAAAATGTATCAAATGTGGTGTATGTATGGATTCATGTAAATTCGGTGCAATCGTTAAGAAATAAGAAGGGAGAAATTTTACAATGAATATGGTTAATATTAAAATTAATGATAAAGAATACTCAGTTCCCGCTTCTTATACAATCCTCGACGCTGCCAGAGAAGCCGGAATTAAAATCCCAACTCTTTGTTACCTCAAAGATGTAAACGAAATCGGTGCCTGCAGAATGTGTCTTGTTGAAATCAAAGGCGCAAGAGCACTTCAGGCAGCTTGTGTATATCCTGTAAGCGAAGGAATTGAAATCTACACAAACTCACCCAGAGTAAGAAATGCAAGAAGAAACACCTTAGAACTTATCTTATCAAATCACGAAAAGAAATGTTTAACCTGTATCAGAAACCGCAACTGTGAACTCCAGACATTAGCTGACGAACTCGGTGTTGATGGCTTAAGATATGAAGGCGAAAACATTCCCTATGAAGTTGATGATTCTTCAACATCACTGGTTAGAGATAATAATAAATGTATTTCCTGCCGCAGATGTGTATCTGCTTGTCAGAAACAGGCTGTATCTGTTATCACATGTGCAGAAAGAGGCTTTGCAACTCACATTGCTGCAACCTATGAAAAAGACATCAAAGATGTTGGCTGTATCTTCTGCGGTCAGTGTATCGTTTCTTGTCCTGTTGGTGCTCTTTATGAAAAGAATGACATTCCAAAAGTTGTAAGAGCTATCGACGATGCTGAAAAGCATGTTGTTGTTCAGACAGCTCCCGCTGTAAGAGCAGCTCTTGGTGAAGAATTTGGTCTTCCCATCGGCACACCTGTAACAGGTAAGATGGTAGCAGCATTAAAACGCCTCGGCTTTGATAAAGTATTTGACACAGATACTGCTGCCGACCTTACAATTATGGAAGAAGGAACAGAATTCATCCAGAGATTTACCAAAGGTGAAAATCTTCCTATCATCACATCCTGTTCACCCGGTTGGGTTAAATTCTGTGAACACTACTATCCTGAATTTATTCCTAATCTTTCAAGCTGCAAATCCCCAATGGAAATGTTTGGTGCAGTTATAAAATCCTACTACGCTGAAAAGAACAACATTGCTAAAGAAAATATCTATTCCGTAGCTATCATGCCCTGTACTTCCAAAAAATATGAAGCACAGAGACCTGAAATGTCCTCAAGCGGCGCTCAGGATATAGATGCATCCCTCACCACAAGAGAGCTTGCAAGAATGATTAAGCAGGCAGGTATCGACTTCAAATCACTTCCCGATGAAGAATTCGATAAACCTTTTGGTGAAGCAACAGGTGCCGGTGTAATCTTCGGTACCACAGGCGGTGTTATGGAAGCTGCAATAAGAACAGTATATGAAGTTCTTGAAAAGAAACCTCTTGAAAACTTAAATGTTGAACCTGTAAGAGGTCTTGAAGGTATCAAAGAAGCAACTCTTAAAATCTGTGGTAAAGATGTTAAGGTTGCAGTTGCTCACGGTGCTGCCAATGCAAAAGCTCTTCTCGAAAAGATTAAAGCAGGCGAACACTATGATTTCGTTGAAATGATGGCATGCCCCGGCGGATGTATCCACGGTGGCGGTCAGCCTGTTGTTGACGCCTTTACTCGTGCAACAGTTGATGTTAAAGCTGAAAGAGCAAAAGCACTCTATTCAGAAGACGAAAGAGCAACACTTAGAAAATCTCATGAAAATCCTGCAATCAAGCTTCTCTATAGTGAATATTTTGGTGAACCCTGTGGTCATAAATCCCACGAACTTCTCCACACTCACTACACAGACAGATCAGCTGATAAATAATTTTAAAAACCCCTTAAGGAAATTTGCCTTAAGGGGTTTGTTTTTTTGATAAAAAGTGTTATAATGGGTGCATGTTTAATTTTTTAATAATAAAGGAACTCACTATGCAATACATACTAATTTTTATCTGTACACTTCTGTCGTGCGCCAAAGTCACAACGCAAGGTTATGTGGCAAAAGGAAATGTGAAATCTGCATCAGATTCCGTGTTTGTAAACTGCCTTGTTTTTGCATTTACATCCTTAATCTTTTCGTTAAGCCTGAAAGATGGCATAAATCCAAATATAATTATATATGCTCTTATTTTTGGAATATTCAGTTCAAGCTTTCAGATTTTCTATGCTCTGGCTCTTAAATCAGGCCCATTTTCTGCCACCTGTATGATTGTTAATCTCAATATGATTCTTCCGGTTACTTTTTCCTTCTTCTTCTTTAATGAGAAAATAACCATAACCAAGATTATCGGGATGTTTTTATGCCTTTTAGCGCTATTTTTAAATATGAAGAAGGATAATAAAAAAGTTAGTGCAAAATGGATTGTATATGTGCTTTTAGCGTTTTTTTCAACAGGTGCAGGAATATCAATAACTCAGAAAATTTTTGCCAGATCACCGTATTCATCCAAGGTAGAACAGTTTGTTTTTCTTGGTTATCTCACAGCTTTTTTAATAACATTTGCCTTGACTATATTTCAGAAATTCAGTAGTGCAGAGCGAAATTTCAAGATTACCGGAAAAAAATGTTTTTCTTGTATTTGTGATTGCAGCATGCCTTGGTGCATTCCAATATTTCAGAACAAATGCTGATTCCTTCATAGATGCAATAGTTTTAAACCCTTCCATCAGCGGACTTGCAACAACCCTTCAGATGCTTTCGGGAAGATTGATATTTAAAGAAAAGTTCACCTTAAAGCAGATTTGCTCAATGTGTGTTGGAATATCAGCTATACTCATAATAAGCATATAAGTTTTTTTAATAGTTTTATTTTATTATCTCTTGAAATGGCAATTATCATATGTTAGAATGAGTTCATCACGGAAATAAAGTTAGAAAAATCAGAAGGGGAATCTTATGGTTGACGAAAAAAGACAATTAATAGCATGTATGCTTGATATCGGCAAAGAAATGATTCAGTCGGGTGCCGAAATCAGCCGCGTTGAAGACACTCTCATCCGGATAGGCCTTTCCTATGGAGCAAGAAGAGTCAATGCCTTTGCTCTGGCATCTAATATTTTGCTTTCAATAGAATTCCAGGGCGGTGAAGAAATAACAAGAACCCGCCGCATTAATAAAGGTCTTCAGAATGACCTTACAAAGCTTGAGGCTTTAAATGATTTAAGCAGAAGATTTTGTCAGAAGAATATGTCAGTTTTTGAGCTACATAATGAATATCTGAAAATCCACGAATCAAAACCTTCAGTGTTTTTAACATACCTTGGCAATGCTCTTGCATCAGGTGCTTTTGCCATGTTTTTTGGCGGCAATTTCTATGATTCCATCGTTGCCGCAGTTTTTGGCATCTTGATATGCTTTATGCAATATAAAATAGCCCCCGTCTGCAAAAACAGCATAACTCTTATGATAATTGTATCTTTTGTAACAGGGCTTTTAATATCCCTTGTATGCCATCCGTTTACTTTTCTCCATGCTGATAAAATAATGATAGGGGATATTATGCTCCTTGTCCCCGGTGTTGCCATAACAAATTCTGTAAGGGATATTTTTGTTGGCGACACCATAACCGGAACAATGCGCTTTGTTGAATGTGTCCTGTCTGCCACAGCTCTTGCGGCAGGCTTTATGCTGGCAATCTTTGTTGCAGGAGGTATATTATGAAACTTGCAATCATTCAGCTCATAACATCATTTTTAGGCTCTTTTGGCTTTGGTGTTATCTTTAATTTAAGGAAAAAATATATTATCCAGGCATCCATAGGCGGAGTTTTTTGCTGGGGGGCTTATCTTTTAACAGGTCTTTTTGCAGAGGGAGTTTTCCTTCCAACTCTTGTTGCATCAGCTGTGGCCGCTCTCTATGCAGAAATTTTAGCCCGCTTTTTAAGAGTTCCGGCAACAGTAATTTTTGTCACAGCAATTATTCCTCTTATCCCCGGAAGCTCTCTTTTCTACACAATGAGCCACATTGTTTCAGGAGAAATAGAGCTTTTCCAGAAATATGGCATTGAAACCATACTCTTTGTCCTTGGAATAACCAGCGGAATCAGTATTGTGTGGTCAAGCTGGTATATGTTTCAAAAATTATATAATAAATATCATGTAAACTGAGGTATCAGCCCTATGAAAAAAAGAATAATGTTTTTAATTCTTACTATTCTGTGGATGGCTCTCATATTTTGGTTTTCGTCAAAAACAGCATCTGATTCCACGGTTCAAAGCACATCCGTAACAGAATGGTTTTTCAGTATTTTTATTGATAATCCATCTCCAAAGCTTGTCGACACAGCCGAAAATATAATCCGCAAAATTGCTCATTTTACTGAGTATTTTATCCTTGGCGGACTTGTTTTCGGAACAGTAAAATCCTTTTGTGATAAATAAAAAAACAACTCTTAATGGAAAGCCCATTAAGAGTTGTTTTTTTATAATATAGGAAATTGCGCGCAAAGCGTGCGCAATTTTGCTTATTTCAAAAAAGTGTACCTTTTTGCCCCCAAGAATGGGGGCTAGGGGGTTGAAGTGTTGAAAACACTTTTTTACATATTCATATTATTCATATTATCCATCTGTCTTTGTGCATCTGCCGCCATAGTATCCGATGGATTGAAACCATCTCCCTGAACATAACCGCCATGGTCAAATGGTGTCACAGCTTTTCGG
>JAFSBJ010000217.1 GCA_017437345.1 Clostridia bacterium
CTTACGGTTTCGTGTTCTATCGGGCGACCGTTCATTTTTAATTTGACAGTTGATTTAGGATGGACACCGATGCGTATTTCTTTGACTATGCTCTTAAAAAGAATGATTATTCTGGAAACCTTAACACCGCCGCCCGTGCTTCCTGCACAGGCTCCAATAAAGGTCAGAAGAATGATTATAGTTTTGGATAATTCCGGCCATTTGTCAAAGTCTGTTGTGACATAGCCTGTGGTGGTGATAATGGATACAACCTGAAATGCACTATGCTTTATAGCTTCACCAAGGGTTTTAAAAAGAGGGGAAATATTTATTGTAACAACAGTTATTGCCACAAGGACTATGCCTGCATAGGTTCTGAGTTCATCGGATTTAAAAAGGTATTTGGGTTTTCTCATCAGAACAAGATGATAAAGCGAAAAATCCACACCAAAGATAAACATAAACACGGTAATTACTATCTGAGAATAGGTGGAATAATCTGCTATGCTTGAATTTCTGACACCAAATCCACCCGTGCCGGCAGTACCAAATGACAAAGTTATGGCATCAAAGGGTTCCATTCCGCCGCAAAGAAGCATAATTATCTGAACGAGAGTGAGAACAATATATATTTCATATAGAATTTTTGCTGTGTGTTTTACTCTGGGAACGAGCTTACTGACTGCCGGCCCCGGGCTCTCTGCTTTTATTAAAAAGAAATTGTTGCTCCCTGAAAGCGGAAGAATGGCAACAAGGAAAACAAGAACCCCCATTCCCCCTATCCAATGGGTAAAGCTTCGCCAAAAAAGAAGGCTTTTGGGAAATACTTCCACATCGGTAATAATTGTGGCACCGGTTGTCGTAAAGCCGGAGGCTGTTTCGAAAACTGCATCAATAAAATTAGGGATATAGCCCGAAACAAAAAAAGGAAGAGCCCCGAAAATACTCATTACTATCCAGCTAAGAGCCACAGCAACAAAGCCCTCACGAGCATAAAAA
Organism: Clostridia bacterium; assembly: GCA_017437345.1. The sequence goes on from JAFSBJ010000217.1 coordinate 979, forward strand.
GCTTTGTTTTCCGGGCTTTTTCTCGATAACAAAAAACCTGCCACAACACATAACGATATGCTTATAAGCCAGACATAAATAAGCTCTGTTTCTTTATATATCAATGCACATATAAGAGATAATATCATACTGACAGCTTCAATAAGAAGCACTTTAGATAATATATGCCGTATAATTTTATAATTCATAATTCATTCCTTATTTCAATATATCGCTGATATCCTGGTAGCCTGAGTTAGTGGTTACAACGATAACTGTGTCGCCTTTCATGATGGTATCTTTACCACGGGGGATTATTATCTGATTGTTTCTATTGATGCACGCAACGAGGATATTGGGTTTAAGCTGCAGTTCTTCGAGGGTGCGGGCTGTGACGGGAGAATCTTCTTTTATTCGGAATTCAAGGGCTTCAGCTTTTCCGTCGAGGATATAGTGCATAGTTTCTATATTTGAACCAAACGAATTTTTCTTTGCTCGAACAAAGCGGACAATGTATTCAGCTGTAATGTTCTTGGGATAGATAACGCTTCCCAAATCAAGATTTGTTATAACATCGTCATATTCTATACGATTTACCTTTGTTACAATTTTTCCATTTGTTTTTGTTTTTGCAAAAAGGGAAAGAAGAATATTTTCTTCGTCTATATTTACAAGAGAAACAAAGGATTCGGCACTGTCTAAGCCCTCCTCCATAAGAAGGTGCTTTTCTGTTCCGTCACCATGGACAATATCTGCTTTGGGAAGAAGCTGACAGAGTTCGTCACAGCGGGCAGAATCTTTCTCGATTATCTTAACAGCTGTTCCTGTTTCCACAAGCTGGCTGGCAAGATAATAGGCTGTGTCTCCCCCGCCAACGATGATGGTGTCTTTAACGCGGTCGGTTTTGATGCCGATTTTTCTAAAGAAGGCATGACCGTTTTTGATGGATGACACAATGCTTATGTTATCCCCTGCTTTCATCACAAAATTACCATCAGGAATAAAAGCATCATTGCCTCTTTCAACTCCGCAGATGAGGATGTCGGATTTTAATTTTGAAACTACCTCCGAGACCTTCATATCATTTAGAACAGAATCCTCAGCCACCTTAAAGCCAAGAATTTCTATTCTGCCCTTGGCAAAGGTATCTATCTTTATGGCTGAAGGGAAACGAAGAATCCTTGCAATTTCGCTGGCTGCCGCCCTTTCGGGATTTACTATCATCGCAAGCCCCAATTCGTCCTTTATAACCTGGATACTTCTTGTGTGTTCCGGTTTTCTTACGCGGGCAATTGTCCGGCAGTCACCGAGCTTTTTTGCCATAAGGCAGGTGAGCATATTGAGTTCATCAGAACCCATTATGGCAATTAAAATATCGCTGTTTTTTATATCAGCTTCTTTCAGGGTGTCGACATCGGAAGCATCTCCAACAACACCCATAACATCGTAAGCCGATGTTATGTCGGACACAACATCGGGGTTACTGTCGATTACGGTTATATTATGGTCTTCTTCAATGGCAAGACACTCAACAATTTTATGACCAACCTTGCCACAACCTGCTATAATAATATTCATATCGTCACCTTCATAAAGTATTTGCAAAGATAGATTATCACAATTATTCTAAAAATACAACAACTATTTTAAAAATTCAAAAAGGCACCAAGGGAACGCAGAATTATCGGGAAGAGATTTTACCGACAGTGCTTCTTTGGTAAACGGGTCTAGGAAGCTGAGTTGATAAGACCACAGAGCCACAGAGCATTTATTTTCTCTGCTTCCGTATTTTCCATCGCCCACAAGGCTCATTTTTCTTGATGAAAACTGCACTCTTATCTGATGGCTTCTGCCCGTGTGGAGTTTGATTTTTACAAGGGAAATATCTTTTCCTTCATTGCTTACTGTTTCTAAAAGCTTATAGGAAAGCTTTGCTTCTTTAACGCCTTTTCTCAGTTTCTTTACAACAAAAACCTTGTTTTTGGATGAATCCTTAAAGAGCAAATCACAAAACTCCCCTTCATCGCATAAAGGCTTTCCGTGAATAACTGCCATGTACTCTTTTGAAATTTCATTTTTTGAAACAAGGCTGGAAAGCTTTGATGCCGCATCTTTACTCTTGGCATACAAAACACAGCCCCCAACATTCATATCAAGACGATGGATAACTCCTGCATAGCCATATTTTTTCTGAACTTCATTTGCAAGGCTGGGGAGGGTATCGCTTATTTCGCAAACACAGTCGGGAGTTTTCCTGCAAACTATTAAATTTTTATTTTCATAAAGAATATTCATAAAATGCCTCTATTGTAATAAAGATTAAACTATGATAAAATACAGCTGAAAGGATTTGATAAAATGAAAAACTGCCATAGCTTTTTTGCCAATAAGGAATGTGAATTTTATCCCTGCCACGAAAATATAACAGGAGATTTAAACTGTCTTTTCTGCTATTGCCCTCTATATTCTATGGGTGATAAATGCGGCGGAAACTTTACTATGCTGTCAAATGGCATTAAAGACTGCTCCGGATGCACTATTCCCCACAGCGAAAAAGGATATGACTACATAATGAAAAAATTACAAGATAATAGATAACATAAATCGCTGAAATCCGCCCTGATGGGCGGATTTCTTCATTTTTTCTTCAATCTTCGTTATTCACTTTTCACTGATTTTTATCAGTAGCCAAGTTCTTCACCAACCAAAATAATTTTAATTCTATCTTTTATTCTCTGACGAGCCATTACCACATAGCTTGAGCATATTCTTCCTTCAGATGAGCAACCGTCACACATAAAAGAGTTTTCCTTTGTTAAAGACACACATTTGCCTTCTTTCTGACAGAAGGTATTGGTATTTAATCGCTCGCAATTTGGCGGAGCGGCTTTTGTTTTCACTCTTAAAACAGCTTCATCGGTGTTTTTAACAATTTTATTATAGCCTGCAACGATTATAAGCTGTTTGGGGCCATAGAGCATTGCTGCCACACGATTTGAATTACCGTCAACATTATAAAGCTCTCCCCTTTCGGTTATGGCATTTGAGCTGGAAAGATAACTGTCGCAAAAGAAAGACTTTCTGTAGATTTCAAGCTTTTCTTCTTCGGTCTTTGCTTTTGAACGGTCTAAAAATTCATAGTCGCCATTTGAAAGAAGATCAGCTATGCCACACTCTTTGAGAGTCATACTGCCGCCCATTGAAACCATTGAGCCCTTTGGCATAAGCTCTTTAACCTTTTGGAGAGCTTCTTCTTTTGAAGAAACAACAAAGGTTTGCATATTATTTTTTTCAAGAGCTTGGGCAGTTTTTTGCAAAAGCTCATTTATTTTGTTTTTATCGGTCATATTATATCTCCTTATTTTGCTAAGTCAAGAACACTATAGAGATCTGCAATTTTGCTTTTTAAAATAAGATATTTAACCACACCATTTTTGGAAACTGAATAATAGCGGTCACCCTTTTCAGCAAAGCTTATAACATCGGAAGGTGTTTTATCCTTATAGTTGAAGGTGATTTTTATTACGGTCTCCGCGTGAGTACCCTGATAGATATCGTCTGCCATAAGTCCGCAAAGAGACGGGAAAACCTCCTGATTAAGGGAGCTATAGGAAATCTCCTTGCCATTTATCTTTCCTTTGTCTTCAAAAAACTCTACAGTATATTTCTTTGAACCGTCTATAA
>JAFSBJ010000218.1 GCA_017437345.1 Clostridia bacterium
AAATCAATATTTAATACCTTTGACTATCCATACACTAATGGATTTACAGAAGGATGCAACAACAAGATTAAAGTTTTAAAAAGAAATGCTTACGGATACCGTAATTTTAATAGATTCAGAAAGAGAATATTACATATGTTTAACTACAAAAAATCCAATATTGGAAAGGCGGCTGCATAAAAGCTGCAACCGCCATCAAAAATTCCATTATTCAATTTTGACCCCAACTATTGACAAAGAGCCTAAAATTATAGCCTTCGAATTCCGAAGGCTATAATTTTTTGTTAATTTTATCACTTTTCACAAGGAAAAACAATAGCAAAAACAATTTAAAACTTGTAAAATCTGGCTATTATTTCTCAGGATAAATTTTTATATCAGGCATATTTTCCACTGTATTGAGCGAATATTTACCCCGGAACTCCGTATCGGGTTCTATCCACTGACCATAGGTGAAATCAGGAATTGCAACCGGAGCGCTTCCCATAGCGATAGACATTTCGCTAAGCGGACTTATACACATCCACGCTGCTGCATCATAAACATCTATCGGGGGCTTTGTTCCATTTTTTACGCTTTCAATAAAAGCCCGAAAAACAAGATGATCCATGCCGCCATGACCTGAGCCAACTCCTGCAGCGTTATATTCCTTCCAGATGGGATGGTCATATTCTTCATAATATTTTTCAACGCTGTTCCAGTGATTTTTAGCAGGTTCATTCTCAAAATCTATTCCGTCGGAAATCAGTGCCATAGTCTGGGTGGGCTGAGTAAAGAATCCTTTTGTGCCAAACACATTGAAATTTCTGGTGCCGAAAATGGGAGTTGTTGTGGCAAGTTTTAAGCAAATTGTTTCACCATTTGCACATTTGATATTTGTAACAACAACATCACCTTGGTTAAAGGTCTCCCCTATAAGGCTTTTGTTTTCGATTTCGTTATCTTCCATATATGCATTAAGACCAGCTGCCTTCGATGCAGTTGAGGTGAGAGTTAAAAATCTGTTGCCATTATTAATGCCTAATATCTTGGCAATAGGCCCCAGAGCATGGGTGGGATAATTATCACAATTGCGATACATATAGTTTCTCAGGCGATAATGTTTTTTTTCTTTGCCGGCGAGTATTTCACCGCAGAGATTATGAACATATCCACCATCGCAATGAACAACCTCACCGAAAATGCCCTTTTTAACCATATTAAGAACCATCATTTCCTGTCTGCCATAGCAGCAGTTTTCAAGCATCATAAATTCGGTGCCTGTTCTTCTGTGGCAACGGACAAGCTCCCATATCTGCTCTAAGGAATCACATCCGCCAACCTCACAACCAACAGCTATTCCTGCATTCATAAAATCAATTGAAAGAGGAATATGCGACGACCAGGAGGTGCAAAGAATAACAGCATCAAGCCCTGCATCTTTTATCATATCCTTATGATTTGTGCATACATATGGTTTTTTACCTGTTATATCTTCAACTATTTTGCCCATGGCTTCTGCCCTGTCGGGATGCATATCGCACACTGCCACAAGATCAACATCTGCCATTTTAGCGCATAATTTTATAAGATGATAGCCTCTTAAACCGTGGCCGATAAAACCAAGCTTAACTTTTTTGCTCATATATATCAATCCTTATAATTATGCTAATATATCAGTTGCGTGTTTTTCTTCTGCTTTTCCTTTGTTATCTTTACCTTCGGGATAGAGTCTTACTGTTGGATCATCAACAATTTCATTAAGAGAATATTTACCTCTGCACTCTGTGTCGGGTTCTATCCACTGACCATAGGTGAAATCAGGAATTGCAACCGGAGCGCTTCCCATAGCGATAGACATTTCGCTAAGCGGACTTATACACATCCACGCTGCTGCATCATAAACATCGATAGGTGGCTTTGTGCCTCTTTTTATAGCTTCAACAAAAGCTCTGCACACAAGATAATCCATACCGCCATGGCCTGCGCTTATGCCTTCATCAAGATATTCAACCCAGATAGGATGATTATATTTCTTGAAATATTCATCCTGGTTGCCCCAATGGTTTTTCCAGGACTCTGTTTCGAGGTCGATTCCATCGCCTACCATAACAAGGGAGCGGGTGTCTTCATGATGGAAAGCTTTTGTGCCATAGATATTGAAGCTGCGGCTATAGAATGCAGGCAGGGTTGTGGAAAGATTAAGAGTTATTGTTTCACCATTTGCACATTTGATATTGGTAACAACAACAT
>JAFSBJ010000219.1 GCA_017437345.1 Clostridia bacterium
GACTTTGAGGTTCACAGAATTTTATAAATAACAAATTTTATGATAGAATGAGGAAAAAGCGCAGGGAATATTGAGCATATTTCCGAGCATTTTGACGAAATTATATCGAAAATTTGTATTTCCAAAACGAGTTCGGATAATGCTCCAATGGCTATCAACCTATGAAGGTTATGTGCCCGAAGGATATGCCATATATTATGGTCCCAATTCAAAGTGTGATGCAAGGGTTAGCGATGTGAGCCTCACCTGGTGGGGAAGATATTTAAAAAACACAAATTCCACCCTTTTAAGAAACTGTAGCTGGTCGGGTTCAACTATCTGCCACACAGGCTACGACGGAGCAGATAAAATAAATAATTCATTCATAACCCGCATGGAAAAGCTTATAGATGAAGGCTTTTTTAAAGAAAATAAACCCGACACTTTTTTTGTTTTTGGCGGCACCAACGATAGCTGGGCAGATGCTCCCCTTGGTGAAAAAATGTATTCGGGGTGGGAAGTAAAGGATCTTTACTGCGTTTTGCCTGCTATATGCTATCTTTTAAATCTTTTAAAGAAAAATTTCCCCGAAACAAGAATCATATGTCTTTTGAATTCGGGAGTATACAAAAAGGAAATAACCGATACATTTATCGAAGCCTGCGAAAAATATGATATAGAATATATTAAAATAGAAGATTTTGAAATGCTCACAGGTCATCCCACAGAGCTTGGTATGGAACAGATTGAAAAAATGGTGAGAGATGGGATGGAAAGATAAGGGTTTTGTTTTTTGAAAATCGGAGATGAAAGGGCGCATTATAAAATTTGTTTTGCGTAAGCAAAACTTCCTTTTCTCTTCTCTATTCTCTTTTATCTATTATCTGGAAACGATAATCCCTAGAGAAGAATGAAGAGAGAAAAACGAAAAGATAATAGGACAAAAAGAAACGACAACTTTCCCAAAGAAAATTGTCGTTTCTTTTTGATGGAGCATAAGGGACACATCCGCTTCGCGTCTTACCTGCTTGCCCACCCAATCCCTTCGGGATTCGGTACCGGTCTGCGCACCTTTTTGCTAAAAACGATTATCAATCGTTTTCTTAACGCAAAAACCCTCTTAGGGTTCAAGTCCCCTGAATAATTTTTTAAAAAAAGAAACCTACCTTGCGGTAGATTTCATTTTTATGGAGCATAAGGGACTTGAACCCTTGACCCCCACACTGCCAGTGTGATGCGCTCCCAACTGCGCTAATGCCCCGTGGATATTTTAAACACAATAAGAATTATATTATGCAAAGAGAACTTTGTCAAGAAAAATCTATTTTATTTTTTAAAAATTTGTGATACAATATGGAAAAGGAGTGAATTTTATGAGTACAATTGACACAAAAGCACTTTTTAATATTTCCTATGGGCTGTATGTTGTAACATCAAACGACGGTAAAAAGCACAATGGTCTTATTGTCAACACAGTTATGCAGCTCACAGACACCCCCAATAGAGTTGGTGTTTGCATCAACAAGGCGAATTATTCTCATGATGTGATAAAACAAACCGGGATTATGAATATAAACTGTCTTACAGAGAGCACACCCTTTGAAACCTTCAAGCGATTTGGTTTTCAAAGCGGTAAAGATGCAGACAAATTCAGTGGCGAAAGCGTTAAAACCTCCGAAAATGGTCTGGCAGTCCTTGGTGCAAATATAAATGCCTTTATTTCTCTTAAGGTGGCAAGCTATGTTGACCTTGACACCCACGGTCTTTTTATCTGCGATGTTACAGAAGCGCAGATTGTATCAGATGAAAAAGCTGTGACCTATACCTACTATCAGGAAAACATAAAGCCAAAGACACAGGCTCAGAAGAAAAAGGGCTATGTATGCAAAATATGCGGCTATGTGTATGAGGGAGAAAATCTTCCCGAAGATTTTATCTGCCCGTGGTGTAAGCATGGTGCATCTGATTTTGAAGAATTAAAATGATTTTAAAGGGGCATGACCGCTATAGGTTTTGCTCCTTTGTTATGTTGCATTATAGTAATTTTGATGATATAATAATTTCAAAGACTTATGCGTGAGTATTGTTTTTGTATTCCGGGCATGACCGTAGCAGAAACATGACGGAAACTGATAAGGGGAGGGAGTGATGTAATGCGAAGGGCTATAAGAAAATTGTCATCAATTCAAATAATTATGTTTGCCTTTTTGCTGGTAATTGTAATAGGCAGTATTCTTTTGAGCCTGCCCATAAGCTCGGCAAACGAAAAGAGCGTGCCTTATGTTGATGCTCTTTTTACTGCAACAACAGCTACCTGTGTTACAGGTCTTGTAACCTTGCCAACCGTATCAACATGGAGTGCTTTTGGACAGATTGTAATACTGGTTCTTATTCAGATTGGCGGACTAGGCGTTATGACAGTTGTTGCGGGTATGCTGATGATTCTGCAATGTAAATTTAATGTAAATGACAGAATTATAATCAGCGATTCGTTTAATATGAATTCTACCGGAGGAATCGTTAAGTTTGTTAAAAAAGTAATATTGCTAACCTTTATAGTAGAGCTGATAGGCGCATTATTATATATGGTAGTTTTCATTCCCGAATTTGGGATAAAAGGAATATGGGTGTCGGTTTTCACCTCTGTGTCAGCTTTTTGTAATGCCGGCATAGATATAATTTCAGAAAACAGCTTGTGCGGATATGCACTTAACCCGATAATTAACATAACAACTATTATGCTTATTATTTCAGGCGGTATCGGATTTGTTGTTTTATTTGATTTGGCAAGGGTGATGGGAAATAAAAAATGTAAGTCATTTAAATTTTTATCCCTTCACAGCAAAATTGCGCTTTTGGTTACGGCTTTTCTGATAATTGCCGGCACGGTTTTTATTTTGATTTTTGAATATAACAACCCGGATACATTAGGAGGATATACATTTATTGACAAAATTATGGTATCCTTGTTTCAGTCGGTGACTTTAAGAACTGCAGGCTTTGCTTCAATAGCTCAGGAATGTATTACGGATGCATCTGCATTTGTATCAATGCTTCTCATGTTTATCGGCGGTTCACCGGCAGGAACAGCCGGCGGTATAAAGACGGTTACATTTTTTGTTTTGATTGTAAGCACATCTTCCGTTATAAAGAATAAAAGAACAGTAGATGTGTTTAACAGACAAATTTCAACAGAGATTTTAAAGCGTTCGGTCGCTGTTTTTGCAGTTTCATTTTTGACGGTTATATGTTCAACTGTTTTACTTATAGTTTTTAATGGCGGAGAATTTATTGATATATTATATGAAACAGTAAGTGCCACAGCAACAGTCGGACTGAGTCGGAGTTATACAAGCACTCTAAACACAGTTGGTAAACTTATTATTACATTAACTATGTATCTAGGAAGAGTGGGGCCTATTTCTTTGGCTTTTGCATTTAGTGTAAATAAGGGCAGGGAAAATCTGATTAACAATCCTGTTGAAGAAATTAATGTGGGATAAGGAGTTTTTTATATGGGTAAAAGTTATGCAGTTTTTGGACTTGGCAGATATGGAAGAGCAGTTGTAAAAGAGCTACTTAATAACGGAGCAGAGGTTCTGGCTGTGGATCAGGACAGAAAAATTGTAGATGAATTGGTGGGCGAAATTCCCATTTGCAAATGTGCTGATATAACTGAGCCGGGAGTTATAGAACAACTTGGCATATCGGATATAGATGTTGTTGTTATTTCAATGGCAAAAAGCTTTGAGGCAAGTATTATGGCAACTATGCTGTGCAAAGAAGCTTGTGTTGGAAAGGTTATTGTAAAGTGTTCTGATGAATCACAGTGTAAGGTTCTTAAAAAAATCGGGGCGGACGAAGTTATTTTGCCTGAAACCGAATCAGGAACACGACTTGCCAAAAGTATTCTTAGCTCAGGGTTTATAGATATTGCTGATATAACTGATAAGATTTCAATTCTGGAAATAGATATAAAATCTGAGTGGGTTGGAAAAACACTTAGAGAGCTTGATTTAAGAAAAAAACACAACATAAATATAATGGCATTTAAAATCAGCAATGATGTGCTTTTTGCAAATCCCGACATTGTTATTGAGGATAGCATGAAAATGATAGTAATGGCTGACAAAAAAGGTGCGGATTTTCTTAAATAGTATAAGCTTTATCCCGAAGGGTTGCACAAAGCAGAAAGAGCGTCTCAGATTGGTATACTGCATAATCTTGACACCTCACCACCGCCTGTGGCGGAGCCTCTCCTCAAGGAGAAGCCATTTACAGCAGCACGATGATAAACTTTACAACTTGATTTGAAGATGCTATCAAAACAATTGGCATCTGGATTATACAGTCTTTATATAAGAGATGTCGAATTTTGGCCAATAAAAAAGCCTCCCTTGCCTAAAGGGAGGGGGACCACCGAAGGTGGTGGAGGGATAGATGGATAGAAAACACAATATGGAATTAACCAACAATGCAAGAGTATTGAGAAAGAATATGACAAAAGAAGAAAGACATTTATGGTATGATTTCCTGAAAAGTTATCCCGTTAGATTTTTAAGACAAAAGGTAATTGATAATTATATAGTTGATTTTTATTGCCATAGTGCGAGGTTGATTATCGAACTTGATGGCTCACAACATTATGAGGAAAAAGGTCTGTTAAAAGATAAAATCAGGACAGAAAGAATTGAGAAAAGAAATTTGATAGTTATTAGAATACCTAACAACGAATTAAACAGAAACTTTGAGGGAGTATGTCAGTATATTGATATTGCTGTAAAAGAATCCCTCCGTCAGTCTTCGACTGACACCTCCTGTGAATCCCCCAGTCAGCTACGCTGACAGCCCCCTTTAGGCAAGGGGTCCTATGTCAAGGGAGGCTTTGGTGCGTGGCATCTAAATTATGTAGTCTTTATAGCAAGGATTATCGAATTTGGGCAAAAATTATAGGTTGACAATATCCTACAATTTGCATATAATACAAATTGTAGGATATATTTATCGTATAAATAATAGGAGGTAGTTATGAATATAAATACTGAAACAATTACAACCATGACGGAAGCAAATCAGAATTTTTCAAAGGTTGCTAAAGTTGCGGAGAATAACGGTCAGGCAGTTATCTTCAAAAATAATAAACCCAAATTTTTGCTTATTGATGTTGAATCGGGCTTCTACTTTGATATTACTGACGATGAAAAAATAGATGTGGCGTCAAAAAGAATTATGCAAAGATTCAAGCCTGCTTTTGAGGAGCTGGCAAAATGATTAAACTTAGCAAAGAAAAGGTTTTGCTATTGCATCAATTAATAGCAGAAGAAACGGGCGGTAGTGTCGGTGTAAGAGATGTTGGACTTTTAGAAAGCGCCCTTAATAATGCGTATGCCACATTTGGTGGAGAAGAACTTTATAAAACAAAAGAAGAAAAAGCAGCAAGTCTTGGATTTTCGTTAATATCTAACCACGCATTTGTTGATGGCAACAAGAGAATAGGTGTGTATGTTATGCTGACATTTTTGGAAGCAGAGGGAATAAGAATGAATTGCACCAATGCAGATGTTGTAGATTTTGCTTTGTCTGTTGCATCAGGCGATATGAAGTATGATGAAATTTTAGATTGGATAAAAAAGTTTGAAAAATAAGATTTTCTATTCACTTTAGTTATACCCAAGGAGGAAATGATATGCTTTGTTATAAATGTAATCGTGCTATCCCCGACAATGCTCTTGTGTGTCCCAATTGCGGTGCTGAGATGTCGGTCTATGCCCGCAGAAGCTTTGAAAGCGGCGCTGATGCAAATCCATTTACTAGCCTTACGCCCATGGTATGGTATAAGGTTCTTATTTATTTTTCCTTATATGCAAGTGCCATCACGGGAGTTATAAATGGTATAAGCTATCTTACCGGATATATCTATGCTATTCAGTCTGCAGGAAAAATAGACGCCTATATGATATATATGGAGTATGGAAAAGGTCTTATGATTACTGATATAGTCTATGGAATTATATCTGTTGTATACTCTCTCTTTGCCCTTGTGGTTCGCTCAAAGCTTGCCGGCTTTAAAAAGAATGCTCCCCTTTATCTTTATATATGGTATGGAATTGGGGCTGTTATAAGCTTTGGTTATGCAGTTTCTATCGGAGTTTTTGGAAATGTTCCCAATTCCTATGGTCTTATGCAGTTTCCACAGCTTATAGGGGAGGCAGTTTTCATCTGGATTAATTATATCTATTTTTCAAAAAGGAAACACTTTTTTGTTAATTGACAGGTGATGAAAAATGAAAGAAACAACTCTTTGCTATATAGAAAACAATGGCAGATACCTTATGCTCCACAGAATAAAAAAAGAAGATGATGTTAACAAAGGAAAATGGATAGGTGTTGGCGGAAAGCTTGAAAATGGCGAAGGCCCTGTGGAGTGTATTCAAAGAGAAATCAAGGAAGAAACCGCTCTGGAGATTACGGATTTAAAATACAGGGGAAAGGTCTGCTTTGTTTCAGATATATATGAAGATGAAATAATGCACCTTTTCACAGCTAAAGCTCAAAGCAAAATTTTTTCCTCATGCCCAGAGGGCAAGCTTAAATGGATAGCCATTGGAGTACTATCCGAACGCGCCTCAAAGTCTTGAAAAAAGGCTTTTTCTTCGTTGTCGCTTTTGCCATACCTCGTATTACCAAAAGCTTCCGCCTTGAAAAATCTCTATTTTCAAGACTTTGAGGTTCACAGAATTTTAGAAATAACAAATTTTATGATAGAATGAGGAAAAAGCGCAGGAAATATTGAGCATATTTCCGAGCA
>JAFSBJ010000220.1 GCA_017437345.1 Clostridia bacterium
CCAAAACGGGAATAGATGTAATGAGCATTAATCTTCTTTTAGAAAATGACACAGACCCTGTTGTATGGCGCGGTCCTGTTATCGGCGGCACAGTTAAGCAGTTCTGGACAGATGTTATCTGGGACACAGAATATATGTTTATTGATATGCCTCCCGGAACAGGCGATGTTCCTCTCACAGTATTCCAGTCTATCCCTGTTGATGGAATAGTTATAGTAACATCTCCCCAGGAGCTTGTTTCAATGATAGTGGGCAAAGCTGTTAAAATGGCTCAGCTTATGAATGTGCCGATTATAGGTATTGTTGAAAATATGTCTTATTTCAAGTGTGAAGATTGTGGCAAAGAGCATAAAATCTATGGTGAAAGCCATATTGAAGAAATTGCTGCAGCCCATGGTATCACAAATATCAGCCGTCTCCCCATTAACCCCAAAATTGCAGGTGGGGTAGACGCAGGTCTTATTGAGCTTTATGAAGGCGATTGGCTTGATAATATGACAGATGCAATAGAAGCTCTTTAAAGGATAAAGCTATGACTAAAACAAACGCAATGCGAATGCTTGATAAGGCAAAAATTCCTTATGAAGCATTGGAATATAAAGTAGATGATGGCGACCTTTCAGGAGTTACAATAGCAAAATCAGTAGGCCTTGATTGCAGCATGGTTTTTAAAACCTTAGTTGCAAAAGGGGATAAAACAGGCCCTATAGTTATGTGTATTCCTGCCGATAAGGAAATCGACCTTAAAAAAGCGGCTCAGCTATCCGGCAACAAAAAGATAGAAATGATTCATGTAAAAGATCTTCTGGCTTTAACGGGTTATATCCGCGGAGGTTGTTCCCCTGTTGGGATGAAGAAAAAGTTTCCGACCTATTTTAATGATACCTGCCGGGATTTCCCTAAAATAACCATAAGTGCAGGGATTAAGGGCTGTCAGCTCCTTGTTTCATCAAAAGCTCTCATAGAATATACCGGGGCTGTTGTTTGCGATTTAATAAAAAAAGGGGAATGATAAAATTGAAAAATAAATTTTTGAAATTTATTTCAGTTATCTGTGTTATAAGCCTTGTGCTTTCTCTTGGTGCATGCACCAATGAAAAGGCTGAAAAAAATGAAAGCCAAAATATAAATGGGGATGTAAAAGGAAATAGAATTTATCCCGATTTATCAAAGGTAGAACTCAAAAAAGCATCAAGCGGACTTACAAAATGCAAAACAGAAGAAATGCTTGTTGATTGTCTGGAGGCTTTTGCCAACCCTAATGCAAACGAATTTGATGCGATTTCCATTCTGGGAAAATTCCGCTATAATGAAAGCTACAATAAGCTTCGCGAAAGAATGTTTGATGCAACTAAGCAGTGGCATGCCTACATCGTTAAATATGTTGGTTCAAAATGCACAGTAGAAATAGAACTTGCAGAAAAAACAGCAATAGATTTATCCGATGAAAAGGTTAAGGAATGGAACCTTGCAAATGGAGTAGAAGCTGAGGGCTATTCAAATCTTAAATGCATTGTTTCCACAAACTATGCGGTCAACACAGTTAAAATGAGCTTTGATATTGTAAAGCTCGATGGTGAGTGGTATCTTGCAAATACGGGAACTATTAAAAAATTGCAAGACGCCATTACAACAGATATATATAAGTGATTTAAAAGAGCTTGCAGATAAAAATGCAGGCTCTTTGTTTAATGTTCAAAAACTTAGTTTTACATAAAAACAATTTTGTATAAAATTAACATTGTAGCCCTATTGAAAAATTATGTCGTTTTTGCTATAATAATATAATATCCAGGTAAAAGAGGTGCCAAGTATGACAGGTGAAGGAATTGTATCAGCTGTAAATGGCGATAAAGCCATTGTCACAATTTCAAAATCTTCAGCATGTGGTCATGACTGTGCCTCGTGTGGTGCTTGCTCCAACCCCAGCTATGAGATAAGCGTTTTAAATAAAATAGGAGCCAAGGCAGGGGACAGAGTCATTATAGAAAGTAAAACCTCACTTGTGCTTCTGGCAAGCTTTATTCTCTATATCATCCCTGTTTTAATTCTTATTATAGCCGCATTAATTTGTGAACACTATTCACTTGGAGCATACAGCATCCTGATTTTTGCAGCTTTGGGTGCAGGGTGGTTTTTAATCATTAAGCTTACAAATAAAAAGCTTAGAATAAACAATTCCATAATAAAGATTGTTGAAGAATCCAAAAAGGATTGATTATATGAAAAAAATTAACATCATAACAGGTCATTATGGCAGCGGGAAAACAGAATTTGCCATAAACTATGCTCTTAAATTAAAGGATGTATATGGCTCATCTGTTATATGCGATATGGACATTGTAAACCCATATTTCCGCACAAACGATGCAGTAGATTTTCTGAAAAAAGAAAATGTTAATGTTATTGCTCCCGAATACGCCAACACCAATCTTGACCTTCCAAGCCTTCCAAGCGATATAATTTCAGTATTTTCCGAAAATTCTCCCCCCTCTGTTCTGGATGTTGGTGGCGATGATGACGGAGCTATCGCTCTTGGTCAGTTTTATCCCTATATTTCAAAAGAAGACTACGAAATGTTTTTTGTTATAAATGCTCTTCGTCCCGATACATCTAATTCAGACGACATAATAAAGCTTATAAAGGACATTGAGTATGTTTCAAGATGCAAGGTAACATCAATTGTAAATAACACCAATCTTTCATACCTTTCATCAGTAAAGGATATAACAGATTCCTTGAAGCTTATAGATGAAGTATCCCATTTAACCGGAATAAAGGTTAAATATATATCCGGCACAGAAGATATATTAAATAAGCTACCAGGAGAATTAAGAGAAAAGCTTTTCCCCCTAAAGTTATTTATGCAATTGCCATTTGACGCATTTGCTTAATATATAATTTAATATAATAACAGTAGTAAATTTAAATCCCTTAAAGGAGGCTTTAAATATGGCAAAAGTTAGTTTCAGAGAAGACAGATGTAAGGGCTGCGGTCTTTGCGTTGAGGTTTGTCCCAAAAAGATTGTTAAAATGGCAACCGACAGAATCAATGCAAAAGGTTTTCACCCTGCAACAGTAGAAGAACAGGATAAATGCATAGGATGTGCTTTTTGTGCTACCATGTGTCCTGATGTTGTAATCGAAGTTGAGAGATAGGTTCAAAGGAGGTTTTTAAAGTGAGCAAAGTTTTAATGAAAGGTAACGAAGCTCTGGCAGAAGCTGCAATAAGAGCCGGCTGTCGTCATTTCTTCGGTTATCCTATCACCCCTCAGACAGAGGTTAGTGCATATATGGCAAAGAAAATGCCAAAAATTGGCGGAACATTTTTGCAGGCAGAGAGTGAAGTTGCCGCAATCAATATGGTATATGGTGCAGGCGGAGCAGGTGTCAGAGTAATGACAAGCTCATCATCTCCCGGAATAAGCTTAAAGCAGGAAGGTATTTCCTATATTGCAGGTGCTGATGTTCCATGCGTAATTGTAAACATTGTAAGAGGCG
>JAFSBJ010000221.1 GCA_017437345.1 Clostridia bacterium
ATTATAATAACCTATCATAAATTCACCTCAAAAAATTACTGCACCATTACTTAAAATATTCTAAAAAGTATTGTAACACATTTTATATTCATTTTCAAGATTAAATGACAAAAAGTGCTGAGAATAATAATTATGAATTTTTCTTAAATAAAAGGTAACAATATAGCTGGAGGTGTTTTCAATGACTAAAAAAGAAAACCAGAAAAACAATAACAACAATAATAACAAGAACAATCAGAACAATAACCAGCAGAATAATAATCAGAATAATCAGAACAACTAATAAAATCAGTAAAAACAGCTGTAAAAAGTTCGAAAGAATTTTTTACAGCTGTTTTTTATTTTATTGAAATTTTTAATTTGTTGTTATATAATAAGTTTATACTTATTATGGAGAAAAAGGCTATGAAAAAAAATACTGTTTTCTCGCATTACTATGATGCAGAAGATATAAACCCACTTCGCAGAGAAATACTCAGGTATATGGCATGCGATAAAGAAAGCGAAAATGAAACTAAGCTTATTGATGAGTTTTTGCCGATTGTTAAAAATGCCGCATCACCAAGAGGGAGCTTTGCTTTTTTTGAGCTTCAAAAAAATGATGACTCTGTTTTTATTGAAGGGATAGAATTAAAATCAAAAGCACTTTTTAAAAACCTCAAATCATGCGGCAATGCTATTATTTTTTCTCTCACTCTTGGCATGGAAACCGACAGACTGATTTCAAAGTATTCTCTTAAAAGACCTTCGGCGGCTCTTTGCATAAATGCAATAGCCACTGCAATGATTGAAGAATATGCCGATGTGTTTTGTGATGAGATAAAAAAGGAATTAAAAAAAGAAAAGCTGTATCCTATGCCAAGGTTCAGCCCCGGATATGGTGATTTAAGCCTGGAAAACCAAAGCTTTTTTCTTGGATTGACTGATGCTTCCAGGCTATGCGGAATTAACTTGACAGATATGTTTATGATGACGCCTTCAAAATCAATAACTGCTATAATGGGGGCATCAGATTTGGTTTTATCCTGCATTAAGCAGGGATGCGAATTATGCAACAAAACAAACTGCGAATTCAGAAGATAGGAGATTTTTTATGGATATATTAAAAAGACTTGAAAAAGAAATGCTCTTTTTTGAAGGTGGAATGGGAACAACCCTCCAGAAAAAAGGCTTAAAGCCAAATGAGCTTCCTGAAAGCTGGAATATATCTCACAGCGATATTATAACAGATATTCATCTTGCCTATTTAAAATCAGGATGCAATATCATAAAGCTCAACACCTTTGGCGCAAACAGAATTAAATTTCCCGATAAACTTGAGCTGAGAGCTGTTATAGAGGCTGCATTTAAAAACGCAAAAAGGGCAATTAAGCTATCAGGAAGAAAAGACGACATCTACATAGCTCTTGACATCGGTCCCTGCGGAAAGCTTTTGAAGCCTCTTGGTGATATGGAATTTGAGGATGCTGTGTCGCTCTTTGGTGAGGTGGTAGCAATTGGAAACGATTTGGGAGCAGACCTTTGCCTTATTGAAACTATAAACGACCTTTACGAAACAAAAGCAGCAATACTTGGTGTTAAGGAAAATTCGTCATTACCCATATTTGTTACAAATGCTTATGACAAATCAGGGAAGCTTATGACAGGTGCTTCTCCTGAAGCTGTTGTTGCCTGTGTGGAAGGGCTTGGTGCTGATGCTATCGGGCTTAACTGTTCATTTGGACCAAAGGATATGAAACCAATTATTGAAAGAATAGTCGCTTCCTCATCACTTCCTGTTATAGTTTGCCCCAATGCCGGACTTCCAAAGATAGAAAATGGGGAAACTATTTATGACATTGGTGAAGACGAATTTGCAAATTTGATGGAAGATATTGCAGAATGCGGAATACATGTGGCAGGAGGATGCTGCGGAACAACGCCTGATTATATGAAAGCTATGATAAATAAGCTATCAAAGCTCACCCCAAAAAAAATCTGCGAAAAAAATATTTCTGTTATATCCTCCTACACCCATGCAGTGGAATTCGGGAAAACACCTGTTATAATCGGTGAAAGAATTAATCCCACAGGCAAAAAGCTATTTAAAGAAGCACTAAGAAATAATGATATTGACTATATTTTAAATGTGGGATTAAATCAGGAGGAAGCCGGGGCTCATGTGCTTGATGTTAATGTTGGTCTTCCTGAAATTGATGAGATTGCCACAATGAAAAAGGCTGTTGTCTCATTGCAGGCTGTGACTGATTTGCCATTGCAGATAGACACCACAAACAAAGAGGCTTTGGAAACTGCCCTAAGGTTATACAACGGAAAAGCTATGGTAAATTCTGTTAATGGAACGAAAGAAAGCATGGATGCTGTTTTTCCATTGGTGAAAAAATATGGCGGTTTAGTTGTTGCTCTTACTCTTGATGAAAATGGAATTCCAAAAACTGCAGATGGAAGAATTGAAATAGCAGAAAAAATCTACCGTGAAGCTGAAAAATATGGCATAAAGAAAAAGGATATTATAATAGACACCCTGGCAATGACAATAAGCGCCGACAAGAATAGCGCAAAGGTATCTCTTGATGCACTGGAAGCAATAAGCAAAGCAGGGGGAAACACAGTTTTGGGGGTTTCAAATATCTCATTTGGTCTGCCCCAAAGAGAATTTATTAATTCTTCCTTCTATACCCTTGCTATGGGAAAAGGACTATCTGCCGCAATAATAAATCCTCACAGCGTTGAAATGATGAAGGCATACAGGTGCTTTATGGCACTTTCGGGAAATGACGAAAACTGCTCGAGATATATTGATTTTGCATCAAATGTGACAATTTCGGAGACGGTCGTAACCGATAAAAAAACAGAAAGCACCGAAGAAAAAAGCGGACTTAAAAATGCTATTATAAAAGGGCTTTTAAATGAATCCAGAAGTCATACAAAAAAGCTTCTGGAAGCTTTATCTCCCCTTGATATAATAAATAATGAGATTGTTCCTGCTCTTGATATTGTTGGAAAAGGGTTTGAAGAAAAAAAGGTTTTTCTTCCTCAGCTCCTTATAAGCGCCGAAGCTGCAAAGACGGCATTTGACGAGGTTAAAAACAAAATTGCTGCATCGGGTGGCAAAAAGGAAAGCAAATGCAGTTTTGTTATTGCAACAGTTAAAGGCGATATCCACGATATTGGAAAAAACATTGTTAAGGTTCTTTTAGAAAACTACGGATTTAATGTTGTAGACCTGGGGAAGGATGTGGAGCCGGAGGCTGTGGTGGAGGCAGTTAAAAAGCACAATGCTCCAATTGCTGGACTTAGCGCTCTTATGACAACAACTGTTCCTGCAATGGAGGAAACCGTTAAGCTTTTAAAGAAAAACTGCCCACATGTTAAGACGGTTGTTGGCGGAGCTGTTCTGACAGAGGAATATGCAAAGATGATTGGTGCGGATAAATATGCCAAAGATGCTATGGAAACTGTGAGATATGCAGAAACTATAAATAAGCTATAAAAATAAAGAAGGTAAAACGCTTGTTTTACCTTCTTTATTTTTAGTAGGAAATAGTAAAAAATGATTCAGAATGGACAAATCGAACCCCAAAAAAGAAGAAATAAGAGAGAAAAGATAAGAGAAAATGAAGAAATCCGCACTCAGGTGCGGATTTCAACTTATTCTATTAGCTTTTCACTGCTTTTTAAAGGTTATATCCTGCTTCTAATGCCTTTATATTACTTTCAAGCATTGCAGCCTTTGCAGGTGGAACAAGCTTTGTTACAGCTCCAACAAGCTGATCCCAGGTAAACATATTTGTTTCTTTGATTAGCTTACCTACCATAATCATATTGGCAAGCTTGGGTATTCCCATGTCGTTTGCCATCTGGGTAGCCGGGATTCTGAAGGATGCAACATCTTCCCTTTCACATTCTCTTGAAATAAGGGTGGAATCTATAAAGATTTTTCCGCCGGGAAGAACTGCATTTTCAAATTTATCAAGTGAGGGACCATTCATAACAACCAAAAGCTCAGGCTCTGTTATTATTGGTGATGCAACAGGCTCATCGGATACTATAACGCTGCAGTTAGCTGTGCCTCCGCGCATTTCGGGGCCATAGGAAGGAAGATGGGAAACATTTTTTCCTTCTATCATTCCTGCATAGGCAACAACCTTACCGGAAAAAAGTATACCCTGACCGCCGAAGCCGGCAAATATTGTTTCAAAAGTCATATTATTTTGCCTCCTCTTCTTTGGTAATATCTTTATAAACACCTAAAGGATATTTTTTGAGCATATTGTCTCTCATCCACTGGAATGATTCCTGAGGAGACATACCCCAGTTTGTGGGACAGGTTGAAACAACCTCTACAAGAGAGAAGCCTTTTTTATCAATCTGCATCTGGAAAGCTTTTTTGATTGCGGCTTTAGCCTGCTTGATGTGGGGAATTGTGTCAACTGTAACCCTTTCGATATAGGCAGGACCATCTAAGGTTGCGAGCATTTCGCTGACTCTTATGGGGTTACCCTGGGTTTTAACATCTCTGCCATAAGGAGAGGTCTGTGTTACCTGACCGGGGAGAGTTGTGGGAGCCATCTGACCGCCTGTCATACCATAGATTGCATTATTGATAAAGATTGTGGTTACATTTTCTCCTCTTGCAGCAACATGAACTGTTTCTGCAGTACCGATAGCAGCAAGGTCACCATCGCCCTGGTATGTAAATACCACTTTATCGGGGCGTGCTCTTTTTATACCTGTGGCAACAGCGGGAGCTCTTCCGTGGGCAGCTTCCTGCATATCACATTCAAAATAATTGTATGCCATAACGGAGCATCCAACAGGTGCAACACCTATGGTGCCGCCTTCGATTCCAAGTTCGTCGATTACTTCAGCAACAAGACGATGCACTATGCCATGAGGACATCCGGGGCAATAATGAAAAGGAACATCGCTGAGCGCGTGGGGTTTCTGAAAAACTTTTTCCATTATTTATTACCTCCAAGCTCTATGATTTTATTTAATATTTCTTTTGGTGTGGGAACGATACCGCCGGTTCTTCCGAAGAAATGAACCTGGGCTTTGTCGCCTACAGCCAGCTTAACATCTTCCACCATCTGACCTGTGCTCATTTCAACACAGAGGAATTTTTTTGCTTTACCATTTAAGGCTTTATCAAATGCTTCAAATGGGAAGGGCCAGAGAGTTATAGGACGGATAATACCAACCTTTAAGCCCTGCTCTTTTGCTTTTGCCATTGCAGTTTTTGCAATACGTGATGTTGTGCCATAGGCAACAAGAATAATGTCTGCATCTTCAACATC
>JAFSBJ010000222.1 GCA_017437345.1 Clostridia bacterium
TGTGATATATATTTATCCACAGATTTGCTTTTTTATCTCCTTCGGGAAAATTATGATTTCTGACAGAATCTGTGGCACGGGTTGCCTGAAAATAGACAAAGTTTTCACCTGTATCCATTTTTTCCACCATTTCATTTAAAAGCTTTTTTAATTCTTCCTTTGTGCATGGAAGGTTAATTTCAAGAAGCTTTGCACTGTTGAAAAATCTGTTTACATGGTCATCTATGGCAAAAATCTTATAGTTTCTGCTATAGGTGGCATCATAGATTCCATCGCCGAAAAAGCATACCCTGTCTCCCATTGGAACAAACATATTTTCTATTTCGTCATATTTTCCGTTGTAGTATCCAAGATTCTTCATTATTATTTCTCCTCTTATTATATTTTTAACGATTATATCACACAAAAATCCAAACTGCAACTCTAAAATAAAGTTGCGGTTTGGATTTTAATTCTGCATTGTGATATTAATGGTTTTTATTAGCTCATGGGCAATAAGAAAAGATGAGTTAAGGTTTTCTCTGTGCATATCCACCGCGTTTATATTTTGATTATTGTAGCTTGTGTAATAATATATTCCCCTATCTGCATTACAGCAGGAAGAATACTGAGTGTATTCATTGCCATCTGCTGTTTTAACGCAGCCCCTATACTGACAGACCGAACTGAGGACATGGAAAAAATCATTAATCCTATCTGATTCTGTTTCTCCAAATATCATATTGAGTTTTACAAAGCATGCCTTAATAAAGCGGGACGCCGACGAAAAGTCGCCCGGAAGGCCAAGGGCGCCCATGCCTTTTGAATAGGTATTAAGATTTATATCTTTTGAAAATCTGTTTTCAGGTTCTTTAGAAGATAAAGAAAGATAATTATTGAGATTAAAAAGCTGCATATGGAATTCAGGGTTATTTGTTAAAACACCGCAGGGATTATCATACACATTAAGACCTTCTTTTGTTTGCTCAAGACAAATACATTTTTCCTTATCGGCAATAAGCCAATGAAGAGGAGTTGGCGGAAGTTCATTTTTAAATGGTTTATTTATTATATTTATACTATCAATGAATTCCATAAGTTGTGATAGTGTTTTATACTGTGAAAGAATATATGGTATGAGTTCATAGGATGCTATATTGATTTTATCATTGGAACACTGATTATATACGGCGTTACCCGGAAAATTAAGACCTGCCATACTCAGTCCATGCTCATTTGTTGCATCAAAATACAAGGGATAATTATCAGTTATAAGAGCCATACCAATTATGGCATAGTGGTCTGATAGAAAATCGCCATTTGAAAAATAAAAGGGATACTTTCTCGGAGTTATGCAGATTTTTTCACCAAAGGAATATTCATAGTCTAGATTTCTGCCAAAATAATTATCATTTGCGTTAACTGTCAGTGCAGTACACATAAAATCACGCCCTGAGGGTATTTTATGCTGTTTTAAAGTATTTATAAGCCAAGTGATAGTTTCTTTTTCTTTTTTGAAAACACAAATGAAAACATAATTAAATGGAGAATAAATGTGCCTGTCCAGGACAATGGATAACACACAAAAAGCGATTCAAAAGTGCCAATGGCTTTAAATGCTGTTAAAATCCAGAGAATACGGATGCCGCAAACACCAATAATTGATGTTATCATATTCATAAATGAAGCACCCATACCGCGAAGGGCTCCGCTCATAATATTCATAAACCCTAAAATTCCATAGGAATAGCCAAGAATTCCAAACTTTCTAACTCCCATTTCAATAACATCAGGGTCATTTGGTGCATAGAGTCCTATGAGGAATTTTCCAAAGAAGAAAGTGACAAGAGACTGAATCAGCCAAACCATCAGAACATACACCATACACACATATATTGTGCTTTTTATTCTTTCAAACTTTCTTGCACCATAGTTCTGACTTGTGAAAACAATTGAAGCTTGATAAAAACTATTGCACATTACATTGTAAAAATCGGTTATACTTGATGTTGCTGAGCTTCCGGCTATTGCAGCTGAGCCAAAGCTATTTATACTCGACTGAACCAGAATATTGGAAAAAGAATAAACCGAGCTTTGAATTCCTGAAGGCAAACCAAATTTTATAATTTTTAAAAAAGGTGATTTATAGATACGGAGTTTTTTGAAATCAATTTTTGTTTCGTCAGGTTCGGTGCAGAGAATATATATTATCGCAAAAGCTGTAAAAAACTGTGATATAACTGTTGCTGTTGCAACGCCGCTTGCCTTCATTTTCATCACACATACAAAGAATAAATTGAGTAAAATATTTATAATACCGGATATTGTAACGATATAAAGAGCTCTTTTGGTGTCACCTTTTGCACGAAGGATTGCCGCACCAAAATTATATACCAAAGACGGGATGAAGCCTATTGCCACAATCCTAAGATACGCTTTAGCCTCGGGAGCAACATTTTTTGGAACATCAATCATATTAAGAAGCTGACGGGTGAATAAAAGACAAATACAGGAAACAATAAAGCCACCGCAAATTGCTAAAGAGATAGAGGTGTGGGCTGATTGAGAGATTTTTTCTCTGTCGCTTGCACCTATTGCCTGCCCCAGAACAATTGTTGCTCCGGCTGAAAAACCAAGAATAAAATTTAAAAACAGATTTACTATGACGGTGCGTGTGCCAACGCCGGCAAGAGCCTGCTGCCCTGCAAATCTTCCAACAACAACAATATCTGCAGCACTATAAAGATGCTGAAGAAAGGCTGTGAGCATATATGTTAAAGAAAAACTTAATATTTTTCCCCAAAGAGGGCCATTTATCATATCAACTGAATTTGCTCTGAGAGCCATATTATCACCTCATATTTTTTATAGAACTTTTAACCATAAAACATAATCATCTTTGCATCAATTATATCACGGATGATTTTCTAATACATAGACAATTTAAAACAATATAGACTTTTCAACACAAAATTTTGAGTTAATAATTGAATTGCGTTTTTTCATATGATAGAATACAATTGATAACTTTATTCTGATGTGGGTTGTTTAAAAACATAGAAAATTTAAAAATAAAAAACATACATAAAGGAATATCAAAGCGGTTTTCCATAGTAAACAATCGCAAAAGCAGTTCATTTGTACTAAGAGTTGCGGGATGCGTTCAATACGAATTTGCAGAGCGGACATTTATAATTCACCCTGGCGAAGTATTCTTTTTACCCAAAGGGTCAAGCTATACTTTTAAATCTGTTTCAGACTTTCCCTGCGAATATATCGCAATAAGATTTGAAGGTGATATTGATGGGGATACTCCTTTTTTATTCTCAGTTGACAGATTTCAGGATGCAGATGAATTTACAAACAATATCGTGAACCTATGGGATTTTGGCGGGCAGGCGGGAATATACAGATGTTATTCAATTTTTTATAATCTTTTATCTTATATGGAAAACCTTGAAAATCAAGCATATATAGACAAGAAAAAGCTAAATATAATTTCTCCTGCTATTGTGTATCTGAAAAAACATATATATGATTGTGATTTAAAAATTGACTCTCTAATTCATCTCTGCGGTATATCAGCCACATATTTTCAGAAAATATTTCAGGCAAATTTTGCAACAAGTCCCCAGAAATATATTTTATCAAAAAGACTTTCTCACGCTAAAACTCTTATTGACTGCGGTGAATTTGAGAAAATAGCTGATATTGCATCTTCTGTGGGATATAGTGACCCTTTATATTTCAGCAGAGCTTTTAAAAAGAAATATGGTGTGTCACCTTCGGAATATGCAAGGCAATGATAAAGAAGAATAAATTTAAAAAAGACTTGTCGATTGACAAGTCTTTTTGGCTCTATACTAAATGTTGTGGTGTCCAACAAATAGAGCTCGGTAAAATTTAAGAAAAAAGTAAAAAAAGAGAGCATATTTGTTCAAAATCCGTTATAATGGAATTGTCCAGAAACCAGAAACGGAGGAACAGGATATGCTCTCATTTAATTATACTAAAGTTTTATTAGATTTACAAGATGTAAATATCATAAATGTTGAACAGTTTGAATCGCACATATTGATACATACTCAATTACCCGTAAAACCTCACCCTTGTCCTTGTTGCAAGCAGGAAACCTCATATATTCACGATTATCGAAAAAGAAAAATTAAGGATGTTTCCGCCTTTGGAAAACATGTTACACTCATTCATAACCACAGGAGATATATATGCAAACACTGTGGGAAAAGGTTTGCAGAAAATAATTCCTTTGCACCCAAGTATTATCGTGTTACTTTACGACTGATTAGTGAAATTTTCAAGAAAACTGAATCCGAAATATCATTTACAAGCATTGCAAAAGATATGAATTTGTCTGTTTCAACTGTTATTCGTTTCTTTGATATGTTAGCATATGATACTCCAAAAGAACTTCCTCAGGTGCTTTCTATTGATGAATTTAAAGGAAACACAGGAAAAGAAAAATATCAAGTAATTATCACTAATCCTGCTGATGGAACAGTATTAGATATATTGCCCGACAGAAAACAAAGCCATTTAATTTCATATTTTAAAAAGTGGAATCGTGATGAAAGAAACGCAGTTAAATTCTTTGTCAGTGATATGTGGAAACCTTATGCAGAGTTATCTGAAATATACTTAAAAGAAGCTACTCAATTAGTTGATAAATATCATTATGTACGCCATGTAA
>JAFSBJ010000223.1 GCA_017437345.1 Clostridia bacterium
ATAAGTTTAATATTTTTCATAAAAACACCGTAATTATATATTAAATATTCCAAGAGATATTATAAGAATGGAAAAAACAAGCATAATAACAAGAGCAGATAAATCAAGTTTTGAAAACCTGAGAACTCTTAGCCTTGTTCTTCCTTCGCCGCCTCTATAGCATCTACATTCCATGGCTGTGGCAAGTTCGTCGGCTCTTTTGAATGCATTTATAAAAAGTGGAATTAAAACAGGAATAAGTGCCTTTGCTCTTTTTATGATGTTTCCGCTTTCAAAATCGGCACCTCTTGATTTCTGGGCTGTCATAATTTTTTGAGTTTCTTCTAAAAGAGTTGGAATAAAGCGTAGAGCAATGGTCATCATCATTGCAATTTCATGGGCAGGAACCCCTATTTTTGAAAAGGGTTTTAATAGTCTTTCTATTCCGTCGGTGAGCATAATCGGGGATGTGGTGTAGGTTAAAAGTGAGCTTCCCACAACGAGAAAAACAAGTCTTAAAGCCATATTAACTGCATTTGTGACACCGAGCTTTGTGATTTTTATAAATTTATATGACCAGAGAATATCTTTACCACCTGTGAAGAAAACATTTATCACAGCGGTTACGATAATTACAAAGAGCATTGGTTTTATGGATTTTAATACAACAGAAAATTTTATTTTTGATAAAAGAACAACTGATATACAAAATAGCGCAACAAGAGAGTAGGTCACAAAAGAATCTGCCAGAAAAACAAGGATTATATAGGCTAGTGTGAATAAAATCTTTGACCGTGGGTCTAATCTGTGAATGACAGATTCAAGGGGGAAATATTGACCTAATGTTATATCTGTTATCATTTAGCGTCTTCCTTTACATAGTTTAAAATTGCGTCAAGTGCGGCTTCGACTGTGTAGATATTGTCTCCCAAATCTATTCCCTTTTGTCTTAGATGATTTACTACTCTTGTTACCTGGGGAACATTGAGACCTATATTTTTAAGCATTTGGGAATCTTTGAAGATTGAATCCGGAGTGCCGAAGGAAACAAGCTTTGCATCGGAAACAATCATTATTTTATGGGCAAAATTGGCGATGTCCTCCATACTATGGGAAACAAGGATAACTGTTATGCCCTTTTGAGAATGAAGCCTTTTAATGCAGGATAAAATATCATTTCTTCCGGCAGGGTCAAGACCTGCGGTGGGTTCGTCAAGAATAAGAATATCGGGCGACATGGCTAGAACTCCTGCTATTGCCACTCGTCTTTTCTGACCGCCTGAAAGCTCAAAGGGAGATTTTTCAAGAACCGAGGCATCAAGACCTACAAGGTCTATAACCTCATGGATTACACTATCGATTTCTTCCTTTGATTTATTGAAATTCTGCGGACCATAGGCTATATCTTTATATACAGTTTCTTCAAAGAGCTGATATTCGGGATACTGGAAAACCAGACCGATTTTGCTTCTTACTTCTCTTAAATCTACTTTATCGGCTGTGATATCTACCCCATCTACGACAATCTTTCCTGAATCGGGTTTTATAAGAGCATTGAGCATCTGGATAAGAGTTGATTTACCGGAGCCTGTG
>JAFSBJ010000224.1 GCA_017437345.1 Clostridia bacterium
ACAGTGTTTCTGCTAAAGACAATACTGTTTTTGCTCATCTTCCCGATTTTCACCCTTGGACAATAGAAGACCCGTATCTGTATACCTTTTCTGCAGATATAACATATTCATCAGGCGAAGCTGAAACTGTTTCCGATACCTTTGGTATGAGAAGCCTATCAGTTTGTGGCAGAGATATTTTGCTTAACGGAAAACCCTTTTATATGAGAGCTGTTATTCGTGGTACTATCTGTCATGACCATCAGAATATCCTCGACCTTCCGGAAGAAGAGTTTTATGCAAAATATATTCGCACAGCCAAAACCTATGGTTTCAATACCATACGCTTCCACTCAAAAATCCCGCCTGATGCATGCTTTAGGGCTGCCGATAAGCTTGGAATGTTTATTCACATTGAGCTTCGTGCCGACGAGGACTCGGAATATGACAACCTTGAAGAAATGGTAAAGGGTGTTGAAGTTGATTTAAGTAACGAAACCATTAAAAAGGTTGCACAAAGACTGATGAACCACCCATCATTTATGGTATACTGCATAGGCAATGAAATAAAGCATCCCGGTGTAAACCCCCGTGTTCGTGAAATTGCCAATTATATAAAGGAAATAGATTCTTCAAGACTCTTTATTGATACCTGTGCTCATGGCGAGTTTGACCGTGATTATGTTGAGTTTGATGTTCAGCATATGAGCTATTATTATCCTTTTGGCAAAAATGCAGATATGTTTGAAAACACAGATAATCTTCTTGTGTTTGGCTCTTGCACAGGTCTTGACACATCATCCCTTTCAGAAAACGGAGATGGAAAAATCACAAGAACCATCATTCCTGAGCGGCCTATCATTGCCCATGAGGTTTGCCACTACACAGCTCTGCGCGATTTTGATGCCCTTGCAAAAAAGTTTGAAAAAGCAGGCAAAGAAGCACCGTGGTGGGTTGAAGAAGAAAGAAAAATGATTAAAGCAAAAGGCCTAACCGATATATACCCCCAAATGTTTAAAGCCAGCAAGTCTTTTCAGCTTATGAGCTGGAAGCTTGCCTTGGAGGGCATTCGCCGCAGTCCTATTCTTCGTGGCTTCCATATGCTTCAGTTTGCCGATACCGACAGATATGAAAACAGCAACGGTGTTGTAGATTGCTTTGACGAAGTATCAGGTGTTGATGCCGAGCGTTTTCTTCGCTTTAACGGAGACACCGTTCTTCTTGCAGATATTCCCGTTCGTGCATACTTTGAGGGAGAAACAGTTGTCATACCTGTTTTAGTATCCAACTATTCTCAGATTGAATATGGCATGTGTGATTTCAGTTATGAGCTTATCGACACAGATACAAACGAAAAACTGATAACAGGCAGCCTTGCAAATTTAGATATTGATAAGCGCGGCTGTTTTGAGCTTGTCAAACTGCATATAACCTTCCCCAAAACAGATAAATCCCGTAACCTTCGTCTTATAACGCAGCTTTCATCTTCAAAAACCGGAAAGCAGATAGAAAACGATTGGGATGTATGGTGCTTTGAGAATAAACCCGAAAAGCTTGACCTTTCAGATTGTGCTTTTAATCTCACAAGAATAAATGCCCATTCAAGATATAAAAAGCTTTCTCTCTGTCCTAGAAACGGTGAAAAACTCTATGTGACCGATGTTCTCGATGATAAAGTTTTTCAAGAGCTTGAGCGAGGTGCGAATGTAATTCTTTTCTATCGTTCCCCTCTCACCCGTCATGTAAGAGACAGAGATGCAAAACCTGAAAAATACACCTTCCGCACAACCTGGGACCGCTTCAAAGCTGTTATCTGGGATAGGGGAACAAACTATGGCGGACTCATAAACCGCCCGGAGGCTATAAAAGACTTTCCGCATAGAGGCATTTCAGAGCTTCAGTTTGCCCGTCTAATTGAAGATTCCGACAAAATTATTCTTGATGATTTCCCTGTTAAAATAAAACCGATTTTTCAGGAAATTGATAAATGCACCCGTGATCGTTTTGATGCATATACCTATTGCTTTAATCTTCCCGAGCTTCAATACGACCGCACACTTCGCCTGTTCTCTCATATATTCGAAATAAATGTAGGTGCAGGAAAGCTTATAGTAACAGGTCTTAATTTTGAAGGCCTTGGCATACAGCACCCCGAAGCCTGCGGCTTGTTTGAATCACTTATAAATTATGCAAAAAGCTCCGATTTTAAGCCGGAAGCATCAATAGGTGTTAGTGAGCTTAAAGATCATCTTTTATATAACAGTACTCTTGGTCCTGTTCGCGAGCGAATGATGACACAGTTCTGGCAATTAAATGATACCCCCGTTGAATCATTGGATTACTGGAACGATTCCAAAAAATACTGTATGGAGGGCGACAGCTTAAGTATAAAAACACAAATGGAGGATAAATAAAATGATACATTCATTTTTACTTATTGGACAATCAAATATGGCAGGAAGAGGCTATGTTACAGATGTTCCGAAAATAGAAAACGACAGAATAAATGTCTTAACAAATGGTCGTTTTCAGCTTGCTTTCAGCCCCATAAACCCCGACAGAGATGATTCGGGGGTAAACTTAGCAGAAAGCTTTGCAGATGCCTATTCAAAAGAGCATGATGTCGATGTTGGTTTAATCCCCTGTGCAGATGGCGGCACATGCCTTGACCAATGGGCAGAAGGCAATTTGCTTTTTGACAGCGCACTCTACTGTGCAGAATTAGCAAGCAGAACTTCTCAGATAGTTGGCGTGCTATGGCATCAGGGTGAGAGTGATTGTTCACCGTCTCTGTATCCATATTATGAAGAAAAGTTTTTAAAAATCATGGAAGCATTCAGAAGAAAATTAGGTCTTCATAAAGTTCCTTTCATATTAGGCGGATTGGGTGATTTCCTTTCTGAATGTATATATGACGATAATTTAAAAAACTATACCAAAATCAACGACACACTGATGAAAATTGCTATGGAAAACGAAATGACCGGTTTTGCTTCTGCAAAAGGTCTCACAGCAAATCCGGATAATCTGCATTTTAACGCAGTTTCCTTAAGGGAATTTGGATTAAGATATTATTCCGAATGGAAAAAGTTTGAAGATAAAATAGCTGTTGATAATGAAGCTGTAAAATATAATGACATACGAACAAAATTAGAAAGATTCTGATAGTTCGTGTAATAGATAAATCAAAAGAGGTGCAGTCTATGAATAAAAAATTTATTTCATGGGTTCTTATGTTGCTCATAATTTTAACAAGTGCAAATATTTCTTATGCTTCCACTAAAATAACAACAGTAAACGAAAGCCAGTCAGGTACATTAATTGAAGATGGTAGAATACTTACATCCGATGTTATGACTCAAAACGGTAGGTTTGGTATTATTAACTTTGATTTAACTCAGTGTATTCGTGAGCTTTATTTAGCAAATACTGTTAAGTTAAATGTTAAATCAAATGTTTACTCCGCTAATAAGTCGAACTCTTTTGCTATAGAAATAATATCGGACAGCAAAGAAATATATGCAGATCTCACTCACAATTATAATGAAGCTGTTGTAGGCGGAGTGCTTTCTGATGGAATAGAAATATATCGTTCATCGGAAATTGGTAACAATGGCACGGAACACACAACAGCAAATATTAAGAATCTAATCATAGAAGCATTAGAGAGTGGAAATAATAATAATCTCTCTCTAAGATTAGTTTTATTGAGCGGTGCTGTAGTAGCTCTTCAGAAAAATCTGGAACTTATTATAGAATATAGTGATACTGCAGAAAGTGATAATACATATTGCAGTTTAATGGCAAGTAAATTTGATATCAACTCTGTTGAAGGTGTTTCATCGGGCGAGATTAATGGAAATTTTGATTTGCCTCTGTTCTATAAGGGTGTAGAAATTCTGTGGTCATCCAATAATGATGCAATAAAAATTTCAGCACATGATGACCAGAGAGCAGTTGTAACTAAGAGTGAAGATTCTTCTACCCCTGTTACCTTAACCGCAGTATTCACCAATAAATCTCTTTCAACCTTTGTTTTCAGAGAGTTCAATGTAAGTGTTCCAAGAATTGAGCCAATAGATATAGCTGCAAACAAATTTAATAACACCTATAAAGTAAGTGACGAAGACTACGGTGCTATTACCAAAAAGCTTAATCTGACATCAAGCTTTGAAGGCTATGATGTAAGCTGGGTATCTTCAAATAATAGCATTGTAAACCAAATCACGGGAGAGATTAATGCTTCAAAAGATGCAGATGTGGTTGTTTCTCTCACTCCAACTATTTCCTCTGATGGCACCTCACGAACATTAAACACCATTAGTGTAACAGTTAAAAGAGACATAAGCACTACAGTAAGCCTCCCTATCGCAAGTGCAGGAATACTAATCAGCGATGGCAGAATACTAGCCGATGAAAGCCCCACAGCTTATCCAAGCGGTAGATTTGGTGTTATCAACTTTGACCTGACTCCATATATTCCTGAAATCTATCTTGCAAAGAGCGTTAAATTAAATATGAAGTCTGCGTGCTATAGTGCCAATAAAAATGACCCGCTTGATTTAGCAATTATTTCCGATGCTTTTGAAGAATATGCAGACCTTACCCATACTCATGCTCAGGCAGTAAATGCAGGACTTCTTGGTGAAATGCCAATAATCTATCATGCCGATGCAATAGGGAACTATGGAACCTCCCACACATCATCCGACATCAAGGATATAATCCTTAAAGAAATAGAAAACGGAAATGATAATAAGCTAAGCCTGAGATTAACAACAACTCAGGGTGTGGCATCATTGCAAAGAGACTTAACTCTTGACATAAAATATGAATCCGATGCAACACTTAGCGAAAAATATTATAAAGAAATATTAAAGAGCTTTAATATTGAAACTGAGGCAAATATCACATCCGATGCGATAGATGATAGCTTCACTCTTCCCACATTCTATAAAGGCTCAAAAATAATCTGGACATCAGATAAGGAAAACATCACTGTTTCATCCGATGGAATGGCAAGTGTAAAAAAATCTGCAGATGGCGATGTGTTGGTAACCCTCACAGCAAATCTTTCCTATAAAGATGGTTCAAGCTATCAGAAAGACTTTACACTAAAAGTTCTTCAAAAAGACTATATAGATGTTTTAGCCGATAGCTTTAATGAAAACTACAGAGTAAGTGATGAAGATTACAGCACAATCACAAAGGATTTGAAATTAGATAAAACCTTTGAAGGTAATCCGATAAGCTGGGTTTCTTCAAATGATGCTGTTGTCAACTCAGATTCAGGCAGAGTTATCCGCTCAGAAACTGAGGATATTCAGGTTACACTCACCCCAACTATTTTCTATGGCGGAGAGTCCAGAACTTTGAAACCCATAAATGTAATGGTTAAAAAGATAACGCCAACCACTGCGTTAGCCTCATTTACTACTGCAGGAACACTGATTAGTGGCAACAGAATACTTACAGACGATAACCCGAGCACATATTTAACAGGTAGATTTGGTGTTATAAACATTGATTTAACAGACTATCTGTCGCAGCTTTATAAAGCCAACACCGTAAAATTAAAATTAAAGTCGGGTGCTTTTGGCGATACAAAGCTTAATGCATTTGCTTTAGAAATTATACCCGATGGCAAAGAAAGCTACACAGATTTCAGTAAAACCTATGACGAAGCTGTTGCGGCGGGCGTTCTTAGTGATGGCACTCAGATATACTATGCAACTGAGATTGGTTATAATAATGCACAGCACACAACAGCCGATATTAAGGATGTACTCATAAAAGAACTTGAAAGCGGAAATAACAATATAATTTCATTGAGGCTTGTTGCTGTAAATGGCAATGTAACTCTTCAAAGATTTGCCGAGCTTGAAATCAAATATGATGCTTCACATTTGACAGACTAATCATATTTAAAACAATATATTATATTCCATATAATATTTTAAATATAAAAAATAATTTAGGAGATGTATAAAATGAAAAAAATTATTGCATTATTTCTTACTCTTCTTATGA
>JAFSBJ010000225.1 GCA_017437345.1 Clostridia bacterium
CTGTCTGAAATCTGAAGCAATAGGGTGGATTTTCCAATTCCCGGATCTCCTCCAACAAGAATCAGCGATCCTTCCACAATACCCCCGCCCAGAACTCTGTCAAGTTCATCCGAGCCGGTTTTTATTCTGTTCTCGCATCCGGCAGCTATTTCCCTTATTTTTTTCGGTTTTTCAGCAGTAAGATATGTACTATTTGTTTTTATAGGATTGTATCTTGAATTTGTTTCAATGCATGCCTCTTCGCTGAAGCTGTTCCAGTTTCCGCATTTCGGGCATTTCCCAAGCCATTTTGGTGATTCATATCCACACTCACCGCACACAAACTTTGTGTTTTGTTTCAATTCACTCAACTTCTTTCTATGTAACACGGTGTCATTTAACACCGTATCTATTCTACAATATTTTTCGTGCCTTGTAAATAGAAATCATGATATTTAGTTTGCAGTCTGTGAGTTTGCCGCACCGCTGTTTGTAGTATTATCGTTTGTCATTCCGTCTTTTATGTCGTCTGCTGTGTCTTTCATGTCATCTTTTAGCTCGTCCATAGTGTCTGTAACATTGCTGTCGCCCTTGGTATCATTCATGCTGGTGTTTGTATCACCGGCAGTATCGTTACCTGAAGAACATCCAACACACATTCCAAGAATACATAAACAAGACATGAGAGTCATCAAAATTTTTTTCATAATAATTTTTGATACCATCCTTTCATGGTATATTATTGCTCGCTTTAAAAAAATAATGCAAATTTTTTTGGTGTTTTTCAATGAATTTTAAAAAATGTCTTTACATTAACAAAAATATAAAATATAATATACTTTGAATTATTATTAGAAAGGGGAGTTATTAATGAACGATCAGATCAAACTCATAGGTCAGAGAATAACCGATTTAAGAGAAATTGCAGAGCTTAGTCAGCAGGAGGTCGCCGATTTTTTAAGCGTTTCTCTTGAAACCTACAAAGCCTATGAAGAAGGCAAAGAAGATATGCCCATAAGCATCCTCTATGAGCTTGCAAATAAGTTTGGTGTTGATTTTTCTGCAATACTTTCCGGTGACGCACCAAAGCTCAGCGCATATCAGTTTGTTAAAGCCGGCCATGGTCTCAAGGTTGACCGCCGCTCAAACTATAAATACCAGAGCCTTGCACCGAATTTTGCCAAAAAATCCGTAGAACCCTTCCTTGTGACGGTTCCTGTTCCAAATGATGAGGAGTCCATCCATCTCACAAGTCATCCCGGTCAGGAATTCAACTATATCCTTGAGGGCCGAGTCTGCATTATAATAAACGGAAAAGAAATTATAATGGAAGAGGGAGATTCCCTCATATTTGACTCACGAACCTGGCATGGCATGAAAGCATTAGACGGAAAGGAAGCAAAGTTTCTAGCCATTGTCAGTGACTAACTCAGAAAGGGATACACACTGATGAATTTATTAAGTAAGTTTTTAAATAAAACAGATTTTACAGATTATAACGATTACTACGCAAACTATAAATTAAATGTACCTGAAAATTTCAACTTTGCCTACGATGTTATCGAAGAGTATGCAAAGTGCGCACCCCAGAAAAGAGCAATTCTGTGGTGCAATGATGAAGGCGAAGAAAGAAGCTTTACCTATGCTGAGCTTAATGCAGAGGTTAATAAAACTGCCAATTTCTTTAAAAGAGCCGGTGTAAAAAAAGGTGACTTTGTCCTTCTTATCCTTCGTCGCCACTATCAGTTCTGGACAAGTATCTACGCACTCCATAAAATTGGTGCAGTTGCAATTCCTGCAACCCATCTTTTAACCAAGAAAGATATTGTCTATAGATGCAATAGCGCCGATGTAAAAATGATTATCTGCTCCGATAAAGGTGACATCAAAGACCATGTAAAGCAAGCACTACCCGAATGTACCACAGTAGAAATCTGCTGTGTTTTAGGTGAAGAAAAAATTGATAACTGGTATAACCTTGATATTGAAATTCAGGGCGAAAGCTTAGAATTTCCACGCCCGCAAGGTTGCGATGCCACCACCAATTCCGATCCGATGCTTGTATATTTTACCTCAGGTACAACCGGAAACCCCAAAATGGTTATGCATAATTTCACCTATCCTCTGGGGCATATTTCCACAGGAAAATATTGGCATAATGTATATGACGACGGTCTTCATTTAACCGTTGCCGATTCAGGCTGGGCAAAATGCTCATGGGGTAAGCTTTATGGTCAGCTCATCGCCGGAACAGCACAGTTTATCTATGACTATAGCGACAAATTCGTTCCCACAGACCTTCTTGAATTAATAGGCAAATATAAGATAACCACCTTCTGTGCTCCACCAACCATCTATCGCTTCTTCATAAAATCCGATATGAAAAAATATGATTTGTCATCTCTCAAGCATATTTCAACAGCAGGTGAAGCTCTCAATCCCGAAGTTTTCAACCAAATACTCGCCGGCACAGGCCTTAAAGTATACGAAGGCTTTGGTCAGACAGAATCCCCGATTCTTCTTGGTAACTTCTATTTTGAAGAACCCAAACCGGGTTCAATGGGCAGACCAACTGCAGGCTTTAAAGCGGTTTTAATAAGAGACGACTTCACAGTATGTGATGCCGGTGAAATAGGGCAGGTAGCCTTTGACATCACCGAAGGAAAGCCCGTTGGTGTTCTTGATTGCTATTATAAAGACAAAGAAAAAACTGATTCTGTTTTTGTTAATGGCTATTATCTCACAGGTGATCTTGCCTGGTGCGATGAAGATGGCTACTATTGGTATGTTGGCAGAGCAGATGATGTTATAAAATCCTCAGGCTACCGCATAGGTCCTTTCGAGGTTGAAAGTGCTTTAATGGAGCATCCAGCAGTATTTGAAACAGCCATAACTGCAGTTCCCGATGAAATCAGAGGTCAGATAGTTAAAGCAACCATCGTTCTTGCAAAAGGCTTCAGACCTTCTGACGAACTCAAAAAAGAATTGCAGGATCATGTTAAAAGAACCACAGCTCCTTATAAATATCCCCGAATTGTTGAGTTTGTAGACGAACTTCCCAAAACAATTTCCGGAAAAATCAAAAGAGCAGAAATAAGAAATACCGATAAAACAAAGAAACAATAACTTATCCCAAAACCCTTCTTGTTCAGAAGGGTTTTTTTGTTGATTTTTTAACAAATTACTCTTGCAAAATATGTCTATTTATTATATAATGTTATATTGTAAAATTATATAAGTAAAAATATGTGTTTATATACAGGAGGAAGTTATGAGAAATGTTTATGATGTATTAAAAGAAAGAGGTCTCATCGCTCAGGTTACCCATGAGGAAGAAGTAAGAGAGCTTCTCGGAAAAGAAAAGGTAACCTTCTATATAGGCTTTGACCCAACTGCCGATAGCCTTCATGTTGGCCACTTTTTGCAGATGGTTGTTATGAAGCATATGCAGATGCATGGTCATCGCCCCATCGCTCTTGTTGGCGGAGGCACAGGTCACATAGGCGACCCCTCCGGCAGAACCGATATGCGTCAGATGATGACTGCCGATATTATAAATCATAATTGTGAATGTTTTAAAAAACAGCTTTCCAGCGTTATCGACTTTTCCGATGAAAAGGCTCTTATGGTTAATAATGCCGATTGGCTGTTAAAGCTCAATTATGTTGATTTTTTAAGAGATATCGGTGCATGTTTCTCAGTTAATAAGATGCTCACAGCAGAGTGCTTTAAGCAGCGTCTTGAAAAAGGACTTTCTTTCCTTGAATTCAACTATATGCTTATGCAGAGCTATGACTTTTTAATGCTCAGCCGTGAATACGACTGTAAGCTCGAACTCGGCGGTGACGACCAGTGGAGCAATATCTTAGGCGGAATAGAATTATGCCGCAGAAAAGACCAGAAGCAGGTATATGGCATGACCTTCACTCTTCTTACAAATAGCGAAGGCAAAAAAATGGGCAAAACCCAGAGTGGTGCTCTGTGGCTTGATCCCCAGAAAACATCTCCCTATGATTTCTATCAGTATTGGGTAAATGTTGACGATGCTGATGTTATAAAATGCCTCAAGCTTCTCACATTCCTTCCCCTTGAGGAAATCGAAGAAATGGCAAAATATAAAGATGCTGAAATCAATAAAGCAAAAAGGGTTCTTGCCTATGAAGTTACAAAGCTTGTTCATGGCGAGGAAGAGGCCAATAAGGTTAAAGCTGCAGCAGAAGCTGTATTTGGCGGAGGCACAAATTCTGCCGATATGCCAACAACCGAAATTGATAATGCAGAGCTCTCTGCCGGTATGTCAATTCTTGATGTTCTTGTTAAATCAGCTCTTGCCGCATCAAAAGGTGAAGCAAGACGCTTAGTTCAGCAGGGCGGAGTAAGCCTCAACGGAGAAAAGGTAACAGACATTGCATTTATGCTTTCTGATGCCAACTTTGAAAATGGCGAAGCAACAATCAAAAAGGTAAAAAAGTATTCCATAGAATAGTTTTAAAATAAATAACAATCGGAGGATCACCATGAAATATCAAAGCACAAGAAATAATAAAATATCAGTTGATTCTGCGCTTGCTATAAAGCGCGGCATTTCTCCCGAGGGCGGACTCTATGTTCCCGAAACAATTCCCTCAGTTTCTCTTGATGATATAAAAAGACTGTCCGGCATGAAATACACCCAGAGGGCCGCTGAGGTTCTTGGAATGTTTTTAACCGACTTTACAAAGGAAGAATTAAATGACTGTGCTTTGGCAGCCTATGCGAAAGAAAAGTTTGAATCTGAAAACACAGCTCCGCTTCATCATCTTTCATCCACAGCCTCAATCCTTGAACTGTGGCATGGCCCAACCTGTGCATTCAAAGATATGGCTCTGCAGATACTTCCGCATCTTCTAACAAATTCCATCCGTAAAACCGGTGAAAATCATGAGGTTGTTATCCTTGTTGCCACCTCAGGCGACACAGGCAAAGCAGCTCTTGAAGGCTTTAAAGATGTTAAAGGCACAAAAATTCAGGTATTCTATCCTGTAGATGGAGTTTCTCAGATTCAAAAACTCCAGATGACAACTCAGGAAGGGTCAAATGTTTGTGTTTGCGCAGTAAAAGGTAATTTTGACGATGCCCAGACAGGAGTTAAGAAAATCTTCACCAATGAAGAATATAAAAATGAGCTTGCAAAAAGAGGCTATGTTTTATCTTCTGCCAATTCAATCAACTGGGGCAGACTCGCACCTCAGATTGTCTACTATTTCTCAGCATATTGTGATATGCTAACTTCCGGTAAAATAGGTCTTGGTGATAAAATAAATATCGTTGTTCCAACAGGTAACTTCGGTAATATCCTTGCTGCATTTTACGCAAAAGAAATGGGACTTCCCGTAAATAAGCTTATCTGTGCATCCAATAGCAATAATGTTTTAACAGATTTCATCAAAACCGGCACATACGATAGAAACCGTAGCTTCCATACAACAATCTCTCCTTCAATGGATATTCTGATTTCAAGTAACCTTGAAAGACTTCTCTACCATCTCTCAGGGTGCGATGATAAGCTCATCTCATCCTATATGGCAAGCCTTTCAGAAACAGGAAAATACACAGTATCAGATGACATTTTAAATAAAATCAAAGATGCATTTGTAGCAGACTATTGCAGTGATGAAGACACTAAAAAAACAATTGCCGAAACCTTTGAAAAATATGATTATGTAATCGATACCCACACATCCGTTGCTGTTAATGTGTATGAAAATTATCTTGCTGCCACAGGAGATGCAACTCCAACAGTTATTGCATCCACAGCAAATCCATTCAAATTCAACGAAGCTGTTATATCAGCTTTATCACCTGAATCAGATTTAAGTGAAAAATCCGAGTTTGACCTTCTTGATATTCTTGCGCAGGAAGGAAAAATAAAAATTCCTCCTCAGCTTGATGAACTCAGAAGCAAAACTCCCCGTTTCAACACGGTATGTGAAAAGGAACTTATGATAAAAGAAACTGATAAGTTTTTAAACTAATAAAAAGGGGTATAATGCCTTGAATAAAAAAACAGCGGCAATAATTGTTGCCGGAGGCTCAGGCACACGCCTGGGCGGAGACATCCCTAAACAGTTTTTAAAGATAAATGGCAAAGAAATCATTAGCCACACTCTTTCTGTGTTTGAGGACTGTGATTTCATAGATAAAATAATTGTGGTCTGCCATAAAGACTATCTTGATTTGTGTTCCGGCTTAACAGAGCATCTGAAAAAAGATGTAATAGTTGTCCCCGGCGGCACAACAAGGCAGGAATCTGTATACTTAGGGCTTAAAGAGGCAGTAGATTGCAAATATGTTCTTGTTCATGATGCTGTTAGATGTCTTGTTGAAGTCCATCATATCAGGATGCTCTTTGAACAGCTTCAAAAAGGCAATTCCTGCACCCTTGCAGTAAAAGTCAAAGACACAATAAAGATTTCCGACGAAAATAATATTGTAACTTCCACCCCTCAAAGGAGCAGACTGTGGCAAATCCAGACCCCTCAGGCGTTTTTGACGGATAAGCTCATATCGGCCCATGAATATGCCATTAAAAATAAATTTGAAGGCACCGATGATTGTTCTTTAATGGAATACTATGGCGAAAAGATCGTCCTTGTTGAGGGAAGCTATAAAAATATTAAAATCACCACACCCTCCGATGTGGAAATTGCCAAAGTTTTTATGAAAGGCAGTGAAACAAAATGAGAGTCGGTATAGGCTACGATGTTCATAAGCTTTGTGATAACCGCAAGCTCATCCTTGGTGGAGTTGACATTCCTCATGAAAAAGGGCTTCTCGGCCATTCCGATGCCGATGTTCTTGTTCATGCAATAATGGATGCTCTTCTTGGTGCGGCAGCAATGGGAGATATCGGCAAACATTTCCCTGATAATGACCAGAGCTTTAAGAATATAAATAGTATGTTTCTTTTAAAAAATGTATATGAGCTTCTTTTAAAGGAAGATTATATAATATCCAATATAGATGCCACAGTTGTCTGTCAGAAACCAAAGCTAGCTCCATATATTGAACAAATGAGAAAAAATATATCCGATGTGCTAAACCTTGATGTAAATCAGGTAAATGTAAAAGCCACCACAACCGAAACCCTTGGTTTTGAAGGCAGAAAAGAGGGAGTATCGTCCCACGCGATATGCCTCATATATAAGAGAGGATGATAAAAATGTTAACAGATATTCAGATTGCTCAGAATGCAAAAATGAAGCATATAGGTGAAATTGCTTCATCAATCGGTCTTAGTGAAAATGATATTGATTATTATGGTAAATATAAAGCCAAGATTCTTCCCGAAGTATATAAACGCCTTGAAAATAAGGAAGACGGAAAGCTTATTTTAGTCACAGCCATAAATCCAACTCCAGCAGGTGAAGGCAAAACAACCACCTCAGTCGGAATCGGCGAAGCAATGGGTAAATTAGGTAAGAATGCCATAATAGCTCTTCGCGAACCCTCTTTAGGTCCTGTAATGGGTGTTAAAGGCGGTGCCGCAGGCGGCGGTTATGCCCAGGTTGTTCCTATGGAAGACATCAACCTTCATTTCACAGGCGATATGCACGCCATCACAAGTGCCCATAATCTTCTTGCAGCACTTTTAGATAACCACATCAAGCAGGGCAACGAACTCGGCATCGATGTAACCACCATCGTTTTTAAAAGAGTTATGGATATGAACGACAGAACTCTGCGCGAAATTGTTGTTGGTCTCGGCGGCAAAATCAATGGTGTTCCAAGAGAAGACGGATTTATGATAACCGTTGCATCTGAGGTTATGGCAATCCTCTGCCTTGCATCAGATTTCAATGACCTTAAAGAGCGCCTTTCAAAAATTATCGTTGCCTATGATTTTAGAGGTAACCCCATAACTGCAGGTCAGCTTAATGCCGCAGGGGCAATGGCTCTTTTATTAAAAGATGCAGTTAATCCAAATCTTGTTCAGACTTTGGAAAATACCCCTTGCCTTATGCATGGTGGTCCCTTTGCCAATATTGCCCATGGATGCAATAGCGTAATTGCCACAAAGC
This sequence comes from Clostridia bacterium, assembly GCA_017437345.1. The sequence goes on from JAFSBJ010000225.1 coordinate 8,040, forward strand.
TTGCTTTAAAGCTTGCCGATTATGTTATCACAGAAGCCGGCTTCGGTGCAGATTTGGGTGCCGAAAAATTCCTCGACATCAAATGCCGCAGCGGTAAATTAAATCCAAATGCAGTAGTTGTTGTTGCCACAGTCCGTGCTCTCAAATATAATGGCGGAGTTGCAAAAGCAGATTTAAAAGAAGAAAATCTTGATGCTCTCAAAAAAGGTATCTGCAATCTTGGCAAACATGTTGTAAATATGAAGAAATATGGTGTTCCAGTTATTGTTGCCATAAATGAATTCTACACAGACAGCGAAGCTGAAAAGAAGTATATCAAAGACTATTGCGACAGCATCGGTGTTAACGCGTGCTTCTCCAAAGTATTTGAATTAGGTGGCGAAGGTGGTCTTGAACTTGCCCAGACAATCTGCGACACGGTAGATAAAATTCCTTCATCCTATGCTCCCTTATATGATGAAAAACTTCCTATCAAGGAAAAAATCAGCATAATAGCAAAGGAAATCTATGGCGCAGCATCCGTTGCCTACACCTCAAAAGCAAATAAGAAAATTGCAAACCTTGAAAAATTAGACCTTGATAAAGTTCCTGTTTGTATGGCAAAAACACAGTATTCACTCTCCGACGATCCCAATCTCCTTGGTGCTCCCGAAGGCTTTGAAATAACTGTAAGAGATGTCAATATTTCAAATGGAGCAGGATTTGTTGTTGCTCTCACAGGTGACATAATGACCATGCCGGGTCTTCCTAAAACTCCTGCGGCAAATAATATTGATATAAATGATAATGGAGAGATAGTAGGTTTATTCTGATATGTTAAAAAAAGTCTGTTTGTCAAATAGCTATGAGCAAACAAGAGACATAGCCTGTGAATTTGCCAAAATTCTTTCTCCGGGCGATGTTGTCACTTTAGATGGTGACCTTGGAGCAGGGAAAACAGCATTCACAGGTGGTCTTGCAAAAGGTCTCGGCATAGATACCCATGTCACAAGCCCCACATTCACTATAGTAAATGAATATCGTGGTGGCTCCCTTCCTCTATTCCATTTTGATGTCTACAGGTTAGATTCAATGGACGACCTCTACGACATCGGCTGGGAGGATTACCTGAGTCAAAGTGGCATTTGTGTTGTGGAATGGGCAGATATAGTCCGTGACGAATTAAGCTTGCCATATTATGAAATCCGCATCACCAAAACGCCGGAAAACGAAGATGCACGACAAATCTCAATTGAGTATAAAGGTGAAACCCAATGAAAATATTAGCAATGGACACCTCCTCGGTCAACGCAACAGTTGCCGTGGGTGATGAAAATAAAATACTCGGTGAATACACAGTAGCAGGGGAAAGAGCTCATTCCCAGATTATAATGCCGATGCTGGAAGAGCTTCTTTCAAGATGCGGCATATCTCTTAAGGATATAGATGTTTTTGTTGTTGCCTTAGGCCCCGGATCGTTTACAGGACTCCGCATAGGCTTAGCGGCAATGAAAACCTTTGCCTCAACCCTTGATAAAAAAATAATAGGCATTTCTTCTCTTGATGAAGTTGCTGCCAATTTCACCATGTCAGATAAATATATCTGCCCGATTTTTGATGCAAGACGAAGTGATGTGTATAATGCAGTATATAAAGATAATGAGAAAATAACTCACGACCGCATCTGTCATATAGATACAGTTCTTAATGAAATGGCAGACAAAGAGGTTATCTTTGCAGGTGATGCTGTAGGTAAATACAAAGAAAAAATTCTTGGAGCATCAAATCCAAACTGGAAAATTGCTCCCCTTCATCTTTCAACGCAAAGTGCATCCTCGCTGATATATGCAGCGCAAAAAAGAATACAAAATGAAGCTTATGATAATGCAGATAACCTGCTTCCTATCTACATAAGACCTTCTCAGGCAGAAAGAGAATATATAGAAAAACACGGTGAAAATTCACTATAATACGGAGGTATAAAAAATGATTTCAATAGGTTGCGACCACGGTGGCTTTCAGCTGAAAAATGTTATAATGGAGTATTTAACATCTATCGGTCAGGAATTTAAAGACTGCGGATGCTTTGACGAAACATCGGTAGACTATCCTGATATTGCAAAAATAGTTTGCGAAGATGTTCAGTCAGGAAATGCAAAATGCGGCATACTTGTATGCGGCACAGGCCTCGGAATGAATATGTGTGCCAATAAATATAAAGGAATAAGAGCCGCTCAATGCTCTGATACCTTCAGTGCTAAAATGACTCGTCAGCATAATAATGCAAATGTGTTAACCTTAGGCGGCAGAGTTATCGGTCCTGAGCTTGCAAAAGAAATAGTAAACGAATTTTTAACAAATGAATTTCTTGGCGGACGCCATGAAGTCAGAGTTAATAAAATGATGAATATACAAAAGTAATGGGGGAGATATTATGAAACACGAAACCTACAAAAATGTTACCATCATGGATCATCCACTTATAATTCACAAAATTTCAAAAATGAGAGATGTTGCCACAAGCTCAAAGGAATTCAGAGAGTATGTAAACGAAATAGCCACCCTTATGGGCTATGAAGTAACCCGCGACCTTCCTTTGATGGATGCAAAAATCCAGACACCCCTTGAAGTTGCTGATGCAAAGCTCATCGGCGGCAAAAAGCTTGCCATTGTTCCTATCTTAAGAGCAGGTCTTGGCATGGTTGATGGAATGCTCAGCCTTATGCCCAATGTAAGAGTTGGTCATATCGGTCTTTATAGAGACCACGAAACCCTTCAGCCTGTGGAATACTATTGCAAGCTTCCCGAAGATATTGAAAAGCGCGATGTAATCGTTGTAGATCCTATGCTTGCCACAGGTGTTTCATCAAAAGCTGCTATAGATTTTATAAAAGCAAGAGGCGTAAAAAATATTAAATTTGTGTGCATTGTAGCTGCACCCGAAGGCATAAAAGCAATATGCGAAGCTCATCCTGATGTTGATGTATATTGCGGAATTGTAGACCGTGAACTTAATGAACATGGCTATATTCTCCCCGGTCTTGGTGATGCAGGAGATAGAATATTCGGCACAAAATAAAGGAATAAATTATGATAGAACTTATCGAAAGCTATTTTGCCGGAATAAATAAAGCTCTGGCAGTATTTATAGTGTCAATGATGCCTGTTGTAGAATTAAGAGGGGCAATTCCTTTTGGTGTGTCTCTTGGAATGGATTGGCGTGAGGTATATCTTATAAGTGTTATCGGAAATATCATTCCTGTTCCATTTATCATTCTTTTCTTCAGGCCCCTTATTGAATATTTTGAAAAAACAAAGCTGTTCGGCAAAATTGCATCGAAGCTGAGGCATAGAACCAATACAAAAATAGAAGGACTTAATAAATATAAAATTCTTGGTCTGTTTCTATTTGTAGCCATTCCCCTTCCGGGAACAGGTGCCTGGACAGGTGCCGCCATAGCCGGACTTCTGAAAATGAGAATCAAGCATTCCTTTATACCCATATTTGCCGGGGTAATTGTTGCCGGAATACTAATGATGGGCATTTCCTATGGCTTTGGAGAATTAATATCACATTTCTTTTAAATAATTGGAGGATAAAACTATGAGCAGAAAACTTTTTACATCAGAGTCTGTAACAGAAGGTCATCCAGACAAAATCTGCGACCAGATTTCCGATGCTGTTCTTGATGCAATACTTGAAAAAGACCCCACCGCCCGTGTTGCCTGCGAAACCACAGTGACCACAGGTATGATAATGATAATGGGTGAAATAACAACGAGTTGCTATGTGGATATTCCGAGTGTTGCGAGAAAAACCGTTGAAAACATAGGCTACGACAGAGCAAAATTCGGCTTCGACTGCCACACCTGCTCTGTTTTAACAAGCATAGACGAGCAGTCAGATGATATTGCTCTTGGTGTTAATAAATCCTATGAAGCAAAGAAAACCGAAACAAAAGAAGAAGATAATGGTGCAGGCGACCAGGGTATGATGTTTGGCTATGCCTGCGATGAAACACCGGAATTAATGCCTATGCCCATATCTCTTGCCCATAAACTCAGCATGCGTTTAACCGAGGTAAGAAAAAATGGCACCCTTGCCTATCTTCGTCCCGATGGCAAAACTCAGGTTACCGTTGAATATGAAGATGACAAACCGGTTAGAATCGACACAATTGTCGTATCATCTCAGCATGGTCCCGAGGTTTCTCAGGAGCAGATCAGAGAAGATATTATAAAGCATGTTGTTCTTCCCATAGTTCCCGAAAATCTTTTAGATGATAAAACCAAATACTATATTAACCCCACAGGTCGCTTTGTAATCGGCGGACCTCAGGGTGATAGCGGTCTCACAGGAAGAAAAATCATCGTAGATACCTACGGTGGCTATGCCCGTCATGGCGGCGGAGCTTTCTCAGGAAAAGATCCGACAAAAGTTGACCGTAGTGCAGCTTATGCAGCCCGCTATGTGGCAAAAAATATTGTTAAAGCAGGACTTGCCAAAAAATGTGAGGTTCAGCTTGCCTATGCTATCGGTGTTAGCACACCTGTATCTATCCTTGTTGATACCTTCGGCACAGCAGTTATCCCCGAAGAAAGAATTATGGAAATCGTAGGTGAGGTATTTGATTTACGCCCTGCTGCTATAATCAAAAAACTTGATTTAAGAAGACCTATCTTCAGAAAAACAGCATCCTATGGTCATTTCGGCAGAGAGGATGCAGATTTTACCTGGGAAAAATGTGATATGGCAGATATCTTAAGAGAAAAAGCAGGTATCTGAATCAGATAAACAAAAATAAGCCTCTTCGCATATTATAATGCGGAGAGGTGTTGTTTATGACGGATGTTTTAATAAAAACTTTCATAACATTTTTTTCAATCTACGGATTTTGTCAGCTTGTAAAGGATATAGTTTTCCATTTCACTTTTGGAAAAAATGAAATAAAATCAACAGTAGTCGTAAAGGTTTGTAATGCTGAGGAAAGTCTTGAATCAGCTGTTCGTATGATAGTGTGGAAATGTCTTGCTTTTTCAAAAGGGCATAGTATTCCGGATATTCTCATTGTAGATATGGGTTCCACCGATTCAACAATCGAAATTGCCAAAAAGCTTTGTAAAGACTATAGCTTCGTATCCTGCACAACCAAAGAAATCTATGAAAAATTCAGAAAAAAGGAATGACACTATGCGTTATCTTTCATATTCCGACTATCTAAAAAGTAAATACGGAGAAAAGGTATATAAAATCCCTGTAAATCTTGATATCACATGTCCCAACCGTGACGGTACCTGCGGTCGCGGTGGGTGCATATTCTGCGGTGAAGAGGGGGCAGCCTTTGAGAATCTTCCTACCTCACTTCCCGTCAAAGAACAAATCAGGCAGAATATTGATTTTATCGGCAAAAAATATCATGCCGAAAAATACATAATATATTTTCAGAATTATTCAAATACCTATCTTCCTTTTGAAAGCTTTAAAAATATGATAGAAGATTCCGTCTTTGAAAATGTATGTGCAGTATATATCTCCACCCGTCCCGATTGCATAAAGGATGAATATATGGCATATCTCAAAGACTTTTCCAATCGCACAGGCTACGATATATGCATAGAACTCGGCCTCCAGACGGTAAACTACAAAACCCTTCTAAAAATAAACAGAGGCCATAGCCTTGCTGAATTTATAGATGCAGTAAACACCATTAAAAAATATGATTTTGCTATATGTACTCATCTCATATTGAATCTTCCATGGGATGATATGACAGATGTCATAGAAGCGGCAAAATTTGTGTCCGCTTTGAAGATTGATCAGGTAAAGCTTCATTGTCTTTATATTCTCAAAGACACTCCATTGGCCCGTATGTATGAAAACGAAGAATTTTCAATGGGCTCTCATTACGAATATGTTGAAAGGGTAGTAAATTTTATCCGCTATCTTTCTCCCGACATTGTAATTCAGCGTCTTATAGGCAGAGCATCCGAAGAAAGAAGCCTTTTTTGCAACTATGGAATGAGCTGGTGGAAAATAAAAGATAATATCGAAGCTCAGCTTGATTTTCTCGATGCCCGTCAGGGTGATAAGTGTACCTATCTTGGCGGCTGTGCATTAAATAAAAAAGGTTTTTAAAAGAATAATTTAATTTAGGGAAGTGTGTTAATGGACACGATAAGAATTAATTCCGATAAGGTAAAAATAATAGCTCATAGAGGTCTTAGTGGTCTTGAAAGAGAAAATACCTGTGCTGCTTTTGTTGCAGCAGGAAACAGAAGTTATTTCGGCATAGAAACCGATATTCATCTAACCAAAGACGGAAAGTTTGTTGTAATTCATGATGCCACAACTAAAAGGGTTTCACTAGATGAATATAACATCAATGTGGAAGAAAATGATTATTCTGAGGCTAAAAAAATTATCCTTCCCGATTTAGATGGAACCACTGATAGATCTGACATCAGAATCCCGCTTCTCAAAGAATACATTATGATATGCAAAAAATATGAAAAAGTATGTGTTATTGAATTAAAAAACCGTTTTGAAATAAATGATATAGAAAGAATGATAGACGAAATAAAAGAGCTTGATTATATCAAAAATGTTATTTTTATTTCAGCTGTTTTTGAAAATTGTGTTTGTTTGCGAAATCTTCTTCCAAAAAATGATGTCCAATATGTCACATCAGAAGAAATCACAAAAGAGCTGATAGAAAAACTATTTAAAAACAATCTTAACCTTGACATATCCTATAAACGCCTTAATAAAGAAATTATAAAGCTTCTTCATTTAAATGACATTAAGGTAAACTGCTGGACATGTAATGATAAAAACATTGCCGAAAAGCTTGTTTCCTTTGGTGTTGATTTTATAACCACAAATATCTTGGAATAGGTTTTATTCCTTATATGGTATTAAATTCGCAAAAACCCTTGTGTTTTTGCGAATTTTTTGTTATAATAAAATGAAAAAATATTTTTGTGCAGGAGATATAAAAATGATAAAAAGTATGACAGGCTACGGCAGCGCCGAAGCATTATATGAAAAGTACAAAATAACAGTTGAAGTCAAATCCGTAAACAACCGCTATCTCGACACAAATGTGAGATTCTATAAGCAGTATTCCTTTATCGAGGAAACAGCCAGAGAATGTATTGCAAAGTTTTTAAGTCGTGGTAAGGTTGATATGTTTATCCAGATTGAACCCGTTGGCGTTGATGAAATAAAAGTAACACTCAACGAAGGAGTTGCCCTTGGCTTTAAGGATGCTGTAGAAAAGCTTTCGCAGGTAACGGGTATTCCCAATAATGCTTCAATCTCATCATATTTTCATTTCCCTGATATGTTTACTATCGAAAAAGAGGAAAAAGATAAGGAGCAGATTATAAATGATGCCCGGAAGGTTATCGAAGAAGCACTTGTCGATCTTGGCGCCAATAGACAGCGCGAAGGTGAAAGATTAAAAGAATTCTTTGATTCTTCAATTTCAAATATCAAAGAAATTCTCTCGGTTATAAAAGAGAGATCTCCTGCAACTGTTGACGAATACAAACAGCGAATGAAAGAAAGAATAGAAGAAATCCTTTCAGGTGTTGAGGTTGACGAAACCCGCCTCTTAACAGAAGTTGGCATATTTGCTGATAAGGTAAATATCACCGAAGAAATAATCCGTTTTGAAAGCCATCTTAAGGAATATGCTCATCTTCTTTCAAGCGATGTTCCTGTTGGCAGAAAGCTTGATTTTATCATTCAGGAATTAAATCGTGAATCCAATACCATGGGTTCAAAATGCAACGACTATATAATAAGTAAGTCGGTTGTTGATTTAAAATCTGAAATAGAAAAACTTCGTGAACAGGTGCAAAACATAGAATAATTTGAGGTGATAGAATGAAGCTCACAAACATCGGCTTTGGCAACATTGTCTCTTCCGACAGGATAATTGCTGTTATAAGCCCCGAATCAGCTCCTGTTAAAAGAATAATAACAGAAGCCAGAGAAAAAGGCCTTTTAATAGATGCCACCTATGGCAGAAAAACAAAATCCGTAATAATATGTGATAGCGAGCATATAATTTTATCCGGCATTGTAACCGAAGTAATTGTTTCAAGGCTTGGAAAGAATCAATTGCTCACTCCTGAGGAGGATAGAATAGATGACTGATAAAGGCTCTCTTATTGTGCTGTCCGGTCCCTCAGGCACCGGCAAAGGCACTCTTCTTAGTGAATTCAAAAAATGCTTTGGTAGTGAAAAAGTTGTGTATTCAGTTTCCGACACAACCCGCAGTCCCCGTCCTGGAGAAATCCCTGATGTAAGCTATCACTACATAACCAACGAAGAATTTGACAGAAAAAAAGCAGAAGGCGGATATCTTGAATTTGCAGGTTATTGCGAAAACCAATATGGCACCCCGAAAAAATTTGCTATGGACAATCTTGAAAATGGAGTTGATGTTATCCTTGAAATAGAAACCGTCGGTGCCAGAAAGGTTAAGGCAAATTATCCCGATGCGGTAATGGTTTTTGTTCTTCCTCCATCTCTTGATGAGTTAAAAAGACGCCTCATAGGCAGAGGCACAGAGAGTATGGGCGTTATAGAAAAACGCTTTGAAGCTGCAAAAGAAGAATTAAAGCTAGCTCCGCTTTATGACTATGTTATCGTTAATGATGACATCACAAAAGCAACAGAAAAATTCAATTCAATAATTATGGCTGAAAGGCTTAAAACAAAAAATAATAAAAAAATAATTATAGAGGTGTGTGAATAATGATTTATCCAGCAATTAACGACATTATGAAAGCAAAAAACATAACAAGTAAGTATACTCTTGTTGTTGCAACAGCAAAAAGAGCCCGCGAAATTAATCAGTCAAAAGTAACCTTTACCGAATGTAAATCCGATAAAGCAGTTACAGTTGCCCTTCACGAAATCTATGAAAATAAAGTAAATTTCAGAACAGCAGAAAAAAGAAAAATGTCAGAAGATGAATCAATAATGAATCATATTCTTGAAGAAGAACTTTCTTTTGTAGCTGCAGAAGAAACAGAAGAATAATTAATTGTCAGAAAAAGAGGTGTGTCGTGTGATAGCAAAAAATAATATTAAATAAATATTCTCACGCCACCGACAACCTCTACGACTATAGTGTTCCTTCTTCCATGGAAAAGGAAATCTCAGTGGGAATGAGAGTTAAAGTTCCCTTTGGCAGAAGCAATCGCCTGAGTGAAGGCTATGTGTATTCACTCTGCAGTGAAAGCGAATATTCAAGCCTTAAGGATATATCTGAGTTTATTGATAACTATTCCTATTTCGATAATGCAAAAGCAGAGCTTATAGCCTTTATGCGTCATAGATACTTTTGTTCATATATATCTGCCTTAAAGTGTTTCATCCCGGCAGGAGTCGGAGCAAAGTTTACCCGCTATTTTTTCTTTGATTTGTCAAAAGAAGAAGATGCCCAAAAGTTTTGCGCTCATTCTGTAACAGCAGATAAAATCATAAATTGCCTTAAAGCTTATGGCGCAATGAGTGAAGAAAGCATAAAAGCAGAGGTAAATAAAAGAAATGTAACATCTGTTTTAAATAAGCTCGTATCTGAAGGCATAATAGATGTTAGCACAAAAGAGACAGAAAATATCACAGATTCCGTCCGCACCTTTGTCGAACTTATTATCGACAGAGAAGAAGCGGGTATACTCTGTGATGCAATGGCATCAAAAGCAAAGGCAAGGGCCAGAGCACTTGAGGTTTTGTGTGACAACAGTATGATAGAGCTGTCCGAGCTTCTTATGTATGCATCCTGCTCAAAAACTGCAGTAGATGCCCTTGTGGAAAGAGGCATTGCAGCATATAGCAGGGTTGTGTGCAACGATTCCTCTTTTGATTCTCTTTCTGTGTCAGAAAACCCAAAAAAGGAGCTGACTCCCGAGCAGGAAAATGCAGTAAATAAAATAGGGGAATCCATTAAATCAGGGAAAAAATCAACCCATCTTATTCATGGTGTAACCGGAAGCGGTAAAACAGAAGTTTATTTAAGACTCATAGAGCAGACAGTTTCTCAGGGTAGGGAAGCAATCTTCCTTGTTCCCGAAATTTCCCTTACCCCTCAGATGATTTCTCTTGTATATGGCAGATTCGGGGATAATGTGGCAGTTCTTCATTCAAAACTTACTCTCCGCCAGCGTTATAACGAATGGAAAAGAATAAAAAACGGTGATGTCAAAATTGTCATAGGTGCAAGAAGTGCAATTTTTGCACCCTTTTCCAATATCGGTCTTATAGTTGTTGATGAAGAACATGAAACAAGCTATAAATCCGAGATGTCTCCCCGCTATGATGCAGTTGAAATAGCCAGGTTTATTTCAAGGCAGAATTCGTCTGTCTTGGTGCTTGCCAGCGCAACTCCGTCAATAGAAAGCTATTATAAAGCAAAATCAGGGGCATTTGGTCTTATTGAAATGCCAACCAGAGCTAATAAATCTCAGCTTCCCACAGTTGAAATATGCGATATGAGAGCAGAAATGGAAAATGGCAATCTCTCCATTTTCAGTAGCTCACTAAAAAATGCAATAGAAAATAATCTAAAAAAGGGCGAGCAGACTATTCTCTTTCTAAACAGACGCGGTTTTTCAGGCTTTGTTTCATGCAGAAGCTGTGGTTATGTTCAGAAATGTCCAAATTGCAATGTTTCTTTAACCTACCATAAGTCAAATGGCAAAATGGTTTGTCATTATTGCGACTATAAAACCTCCGTTGCCAGAACTTGTCCCTCATGTTCAAGCCACCACATACGCTTTTTCGGTATAGGAACAGAAAAAATCGTAGACGAAATAAATAAACTCTTCCCAAAGGCTTCCGTCATCCGTATGGATGCTGACACAACCTCCGGCAGAATGAGCCACGAAACCATCCTTAAATCCTTTGCTGAAGGTAAAGCCGATATCCTTGTGGGTACACAGATGATAACCAAGGGACTGGATTTTGAAAATGTAACTCTTGTTGGTATTGTTGCAGCCGATATGAGTCTTTCTGTGGATGATTTCCGTGCAGGTGAGCATACCTTCGACCTCATAACTCAGGTAGCCGGCAGAGCAGGGCGTTCCTCCAAAAAAGGCCATGCCATAATCCAGACTTATAATCCCGAAGATGAGGTAATAGTGCATAGTGCAAATCAGGATTATATAAGTTTTTATCAAAACGAAATCGAAACCCGTATGCTTCTTATGTATCCGCCTTTTAGTGAATTTATAAATTTTGTTTTCAGCTCCAAAAATGAAAATGATGCAAAACAGGAATCAGAAAGCTTTCATAAGCATCTTTTAAAAGAGCTTAATAAAATAAATTTTTCCGGCAGCTTCTTTAATCCATGTCAGGCTCCAATGCATAAGCTTGGTGGGAAATACAGATACCATTTTCTTTTAAAAACTCCCTATAAAAAAGATGTTTATGATGTGATAGATAGTGTATACAGAAAGCATCTTTCAAATAAAAAGGATGTAACAATATCCATAGATGTTAATCCAAACAGTATGTTTTAAAATCGGAGGTAACTAGTTATGGCACTCAGAAATATAAGAAAACTCGGCGATGATATTTTAAGAAAAAAATGCCGCCCTGTTGAAGAAATAGACGATAGAATCAAAACTTTGTTAGACGATATGGCAGACACAATGTATGATGCAAATGGTGTAGGCCTTGCTGCACCGCAAATCGGCATCTTAAAAAGAATTGCGGTTATAGATGTTGGCGATGGTCTTATAGAGCTTATAAACCCTGAAATAATATCCATGTCGGGAAGCGAAATAGCAGATGAAGGTTGTCTTAGTGTTCCCGGAAAGTATGGCAAGGTCGATAGACCCACCCGCGTAACAGTCCACGCAACCGACAGAGACGGAACCGAATATGAAATAACCGGCGAAGGTCTTCTTGCAAGAGCTCTTTGCCATGAAATAGACCACCTTGACGGAACAGTTTTTGTAGATAAGGTTATTGAATACACAGAGGTTGATTAAAATGAAAATAATGTTTATGGGCACTCCCGATTTTGCTGTGATGTGCCTTGAATCTTTAATAAATGCAGGGCATGATGTTGTCTCTGTTATCACAACACCCGATAAACCCCGTGGCAGAGGACATAAAATGTGCCCAACACCGGTTGGTATCTTTGCTGAAGAAAAAAACATAGAGGTTTTCAAACCCCTTAACTTAAAAAAAGAAAATTTTGAAGAAATTCTTGAAAAATATAATCCCCAATTGATAGTTGTTGTTGCCTATGGCAAAATCCTTCCGCCCTATGTTCTGGAATATCCAAAGTATGGCTGTATAAATGTCCACGCATCTCTTCTTCCAAAATACAGAGGTGCAGCCCCCATCCAGAGAGCGATAATAGATGGTGAAAAAATAACAGGGGTCACAACAATGTATATGTCAGAGGGCCTCGACACAGGCGATATGCTTTTAAAATCAGAGGTTGAAATCACAGCTGACGATAATTTTGAAACTCTCCACGATAAGCTTGCCGAAAAAGGCGCAGAGCTTATTGTCGAAACGATTAAAGCATTGGAAAAGGGAGAACTGACTCCCGAAAAGCAGGATGATTCTCTTTCCAATTATGCCAAAATGATAACGAAAGAAACTGCCCTCATAGATTGGAGCAAAAATGCAAATGATATTCATAATCAGGTAAGAGGTTTATTTCCTGTTCCCAAAGCATTCACATTCTATGCTGGCAAACAGCTTAAAATATGTCGCAGCCAAGTTTCTGAGAAACAAACAAAAGAAGCACCCGGCTTAATAATCTCCAGGGATACTTCATCCTTCAGCGTGGCTTGTGGTGACGGAAGCGTTCTCGATGTTTTAACCATTCAGGCAGAAGGCAAAAAGCTTATAGATGTTTGCGACTATTTAAGAGGTAATTCAATAGATGCTGGTATAATTTTAGGAGGCTAATTATGTATTGGTATGGTTTTGACTACTATTATCTTGTATTAATTGTTCCTGCAATAATAATTTCTTTCATTGCTCAGATAAAAGTTAATTCAACATTTTCAAAATTTAGTCGTGTTGCAAATATGCGTGGTATGACAGGTGCCGAGGTTGCCCGAAGAATTCTCGATATGAATGGTCTTTCTTCTGTGGTTATAGAGCATGTAAAAGGCAATCTTACCGACCACTATGATCCACGCTTAAGAGTTTTGAGACTATCCGATTCAGTTTTTTCATCCCGCTCCGTTGCAGCTCTTGGTGTTGCTGCTCATGAATGTGGTCATGCAATTCAGCATGCAAAAGGCTATTCACCTCTTAAAATAAGAAATTCAATTTTCCCTGTTGTCAACATTTCGTCAAACCTTGCAGTTCCCATTATTTTGCTTGGTTTTCTCTTCAACACATCATTTCTTATTGATGCCGGAATAATTCTCTTTTCTGCTGTGGTGGCTTTTCAGCTTGTAACCCTGCCTGTTGAATTCAATGCAAGCAGTCGTGCTCTTGCAATTCTTGAAGACAGCTATTTTCTTGAAGGCACAGAAGTAAAATCTGCCCGAAAGGTTTTATCTGCAGCAGCACTAACCTATGTTGCATCAGCTCTTGTATCTGTTATGCAGCTTTTAAGACTTATAATTCTTTCAAACAACAGGAGAGACTAAATGGCAATAAACTTAAGAAAAACTGCTGCAAATATGCTCCTTAATATTGAAAAAAACGGAGCATACATAAACATCCAAATGAATAAACTTCGCAAAGAAGCTCTTTGCAGCGAAAAGGATGTCCGTCTGATAGGCGAAATTGTAAACGGAGTGATAAAGAGAAAAATAACTCTTGACCACATTATCTCCCTTCATTCATCCACCAAGCTCAAAAAAATTGCACCCTATGTTTTAAATGTTTTAAGAGTAGGAGTATATCAGCTCATATTTATGGATAAAATTCCGCCAAACGCCGCTGTTGATGAATGTGTAAAGGTAATTAAAAAATCATCGGTTTCCCGTCTTTCAGGATATGTTAACGCAGTCCTCAGAGCTATATCAAAAGAAGATTACACAAATCTTCCGGAAAATACAGCAGATGATATCAGCATAAAATATTCATATCCTCTCTGGCTTGTAAAAAGATGGGAAAATGAATTTGGCTTTGAGTTTACAAAGGAGCTTTTAAAAAGTCTTAGTAAAAAATCTCCGCTGTATATCCGCTGTAATACCCTTGTAAATTCTGTGGAAGAATTCAAAAATAAGCTTGATTTAGCTGGGGTAGACTATGCCCAGGTAAGACTTGATGATTTCAAAGACTATAACTATTCCTTCAGACTGGATAGTATAAAGGATATATCCCTTGTTCCCGGTTTTAATGAGGGTTCATTCTATGTTCAGGATCCTGCCTCATCGTTGGCGTCATATCTTCTTGAACCTAAAAAAGATAGCTTTATAATAGACCTTTGTGCAGCACCCGGCGGAAAATCACTCTTCCTTGCTGATTTAATATCCAATAATGTAAAGATTATATCCTGCGATATCTTCGAGCATAAGCTGAAGCTTATTTCTGAAAATGCATTAAAATACGGAGCAACATCTGTTAAGCCAACCCTTAATGATGCAACCATATTAAATCATAAATGGGTAAATAAAGCAGACTATGTTCTTTGTGATGTGCCATGCTCCGGCTTTGGCATAATCCGAAAAAAACCCGACATCAAGTATGCAAGAAAAGAAGAAGATATAAAAGCGCTTTCATCTCTTAGCCTTGCCATCCTTGAAAACGGAGCAAAATATCTTAAAAACGAAGGTGTTCTTGTTTTCTCAACCTGCACTATCGAAAAAGAAGAAAACGAGGATGTCATAAATAAATTTCTTGAAAACCATAAAGAGTTTTCTCCATATCCCTTTGGTGATAACGATAAATATTTAGATGGTTTCTATACATCCTACCCAAGCATTACCGATACCGACGGATTCTTTATCTGCAGATTAAAAAAGAAAGCATAATGCGTGCTTGATTTTTTAGAAAAATATTGTATTTTTATTTATTAAAAGGTGTGAAAAATTTGACAAGCTTAAGAGATTTAACATTTGAACAACTTGAAAATTTAATAGTATCTCTTGATGAAAAAAAGTTTCGTGCCGCTCAGATTTTTTCGTGGCTTCATAAGGGTGTTCGCTCATTTGATGAAATGACAAATGTTTCAAAATTCTTAAGAGATAAGCTTTCTGAAAATTACTATGTTTCATCTCCTGAGATTGTAAAAAAACTTGAATCCCGCCTTGATAAAACCAAAAAGTATCTTTTTAAGCTTCAAGACGGAAATATGGTTGAAAGTGTTGTTATGTATTATAAGCATGGCATAACCATCTGCGTTTCATCTCAGGTTGGCTGTGCAATGGGATGTAAATTCTGTGCTTCAACCATAGGGGGTCTTGTAAGAAGCCTTACCCCCGGCGAAATTCTTGATCAGATTATCTTTGCTCAGCTTGATATCGGTGAGCGAATATCAAATATAGTTATGATGGGAATAGGGGAGCCACTTGCCAATTTTGATAATGTATGTAAGTTTTTAAATATTGTAAATGATGAGCATGGATTGAATATCGGCTATCGCCACATTTCCCTTTCAACCTGCGGTATCGTTCCGAAAATCAAAGAACTTGCCAAACTCGATATTCCCATAACTCTTTCAATTTCTCTTCACGCCTGCGACGATGAGGTAAGAAGCTCAATAATGCCGGTAAACAATACCTACAATATTTCTCAGCTTCTTGATGCATGCAGAGACTATCAGAAAACAACAGGCAGAAGAATAAGCTTTGAATATGCCATAATAAAAGGCGTCAATGATACCGACTCCCACGCCCTGAAGCTTGCAAAGCTTTTAAAAGGGCTTTTGTGTCATATAAATATTATCCCTGTAAATAAAGTGGAAGAAAATTCCTTTGAAAAACCTGACACAGCAAGAATTCAGTCGTTTATAAAAACCATAGAAAAAAACGGTATAACAGCCACAGTGCGCCGCAAACTCGGAAGCGATATAAACGCCTCCTGCGGTCAACTCAGAAAGAATAACCTAGAAAGGATGTGATAACATGAGCTATCATGGCTTTACAGATGCAGGCAACATCAGAGAAAACAACGAAGATTCATTTTTTATTAGAGAATTCAATAAGAACTTTATAGCTGCAGTTGTCGCAGACGGAATGGGTGGCCATAAGGGAGGCCAGGAGGCAAGCTCTTTTGCCGGTACTCTTGCTATTAGTGCCATTGAAGAAAATCTTAATTCCTTTATAAAATATTCAGATAAGCAAAAACAAAATTTTCTTAAGAATACTATTGTTAAAATTAATAAAGAGGTTTATAAAAAATCAAAAGATGACCCATCTCTTTCCGGAATGGGTACCACTCTTGTTGTGTGTATAATATATAATAATACATATTATGTTGCCAATGTTGGTGATAGTAGATTGTATATCATTTCCGATGAAATAACTCAGATAACAAAGGACCATTCCTTTGTGAATGAGCTTGTTGATATGGGTGCTATAACTATGGAACAGGCAAAAAACCACCCAAATAAAAATGTTATAACCAGAGCCATCGGAACCGAACCAAGTATTGAAGCTGATGTATACACAGGCGAAATAACTCCTTTCGATACATTCCTTATCTGTACCGACGGTCTTAGCAATATGGTAGATGATAAAACAATTGAAAATACTGTTAAGGAATCCAGTGAGCCAAAAATAATAACTGAGAGGCTTGTTAATCTTGCAAAAGAAAATGGAGGCACAGATAACATTACAGCAGTAATAATCAAAACCACGGATGGAGGTGACAATCTGTAATGATAGGAAAAGTTTTAGGCGGAAGGTATGAACTCCTTGAAGAGATAGGCAAGGGCGGTATGGCTTATGTCTATAAGGCAAGGTGTGTTCTTTTAAATAGAATAGTTGCAGTAAAAATATTAAGAAATGACCTTGGCGGCGACGATGAGTTTCTCAATCGTTTCAATGCCGAAGCCCAGGCGGCAGCAAGCCTTTCTCAGTCAAATATAGTATCAATATTTGATGTGGGCGAAGATAATGGCTACCACTATATCATTATGGAATATGTTGCCGGAAAAACCCTTAAAGAGTATATAACTGAAAAAGGTAAGCTCGATTTCCGCGAGGCACTTTCCATAGCATCCCAGATTTGTGACGCCCTGACAGCCGCCCACGCCAAAAACATTGTCCATAGAGATATCAAACCTCACAATATCCTCATAACCGATGATGGAAAAATAAAGGTTACCGATTTTGGTATAGCTCGCTTTGGCACAGGAAACACCCTGTCAACCAACAAAGATATTCTTGGCTCTGTTCACTATATTTCCCCCGAGCAGGCAAAGGGAGCTTCTGTGGACAACAGAAGCGATATCTATTCTCTGGGTGTTGCAATGTATGAAATGCTCAGCGGAAAGCTTCCCTTTGAAGCTGATAATCCTGTTTCAATTGCGATGATGCAGATTGAAGAAGATCCGGAAGAAATCGTAGAAACTGTTCCCGATATGCCTGTATCTTGTCAGCACATAACATTTAAGGCTATGTGTAAGGATGCTGATTTCCGATATCAGACAGCATCCGATATGAAAAAAGATATAAGAAAGATTCTATCCGACCCCGATGTTATCATAGATAAACGATTTCTATATGACGACACAGGTTCCGAGCAAATATCCAAAAAACCTAAAAAAGAAAATGCACCATTAAAACCATGGAAGAAGCTTGTTTCAATATCTCTTGCGGCTTTAACCTCGCTTGTTGTGGTAACCGTGGGCTACCTTGCATTCAATTATGAAGCCTTTGAAGCAGTTTCTCAGTTTCTATCCATAGGCACAGACCATGTTGATGTTCCTTCCTTCAGAGGTCAGGACTATGAAGAAGTTAAAAGAATTTGCAATGAAATGGGGCTTAAGCTGAATATAGAAGATGAAATAGAAGACGATTCCCGTCCTCCGCGTACAGTTGTATCCCAGATGCCCGAAGAAGGTGAAAGGGTTAGCGTTGGCGATGCGGTAAATGTTGTCATCACAAAGGATAATCAGCTTATAGATGTTGAAAATTATGTTGGCAAAAGCTATGAAGAAATAGAAACTAAATTAAGAGAATTTGGTCTTGAAGTAAATGTTATTTTTGAAGACAGTCAGCGTCCTAAAAATGATATAATAAGGCAGTCTCCCGAATCCGGCAGAAAAGTTAAAAAAGACGGAGAAATCACACTCTATGTAAGCGGTGGAGTGGATATAACAAATGGTTTTATATCAGTTCCCACCCTTACCGGAAAATATTATTCCGAAGCAAAAGCTCTCCTTGAATCCGTATCTCTCACAGTAGGCACAATAAGCGGCACCCTTCACCCCGAGGATGAAGATAAGGTCGTAGGTCAGGCGATTCCTGCGGGAAGTATGGTTCGCAAGGATTGTCCTGTGTCACTTACTCTTGAAAAGAAAGAACCCCCAAAAGATAATGAAACAATGGAGCAGGGCGGTAATTCAAATAGTGAGGCAAATGGCAGATGAACATAAAAAAAGGTAAAATAATAAAAGGCATAGGCGGATTTTACTATGTAAAAACCGACAGTGATATTGTGGAATGTAGGGCGAGAGGACTTTTTCGCAATAAAGATGTGCTTCCCTATGTGGGAGATAATGTTGAAATAGAAATTTCTCCTGATGGCACAGGCTATGTCACATCAATCGAAAAAAGGAAAAACTTTTTTATTCGTCCACCCATAGCAAATGTTGATCTTCTTTTAATAATTGTCGCTATGGCAAATCCTTCTCCCGATCTTCTGTTTCTTGATAAGATGCTCATTCAGGCTAAAATGGCAGAAGTGGAAGCAGTCATATGCTTTAATAAATCCGATCTTGTCACCCCCGATGAAACAAGCTTTGCAAAAATCTATACAAATCTTGGCTATAAGGTTTTCACCACCAGCACCTACACAGGAGAAGGCATCAATGATTTAAAGGATGCAATATCCGGCAGGGTAATATCTGTGTGTGGATTTTCAGGGGTTGGAAAATCAAGTATCTTAAATGCAATTTTAGGAAATGAAAATCAGGAAGTGGGGGAGATTAGCAGGAAGCTTTCCCGTGGCAAACACACAACCCGCGAAGTTTCTCTTATCGAATATACAAACGGTTCCTATCTTGCCGACACACCGGGCTTCAGTTCTCTTTCTCTGCCCGAAAAAATAACAAAAGATAGCCTCAAAGATTATTTTCCTGAGTTTGAAAACTATGAAACAAACTGCAGATTTTCCGATTGTGTTCACATAAGTCCAAAATTCTGCGGCGTTTGCGAAGCGCTTGATAAAGGGCTTATATCCCTTTCAAGATATAATAACTATAAAACTCTATACGATGGTTTAAAAGACAAAAAGGAGTGGAAGTAACAATGATAATTTTATCCCCATCAATTCTTTCAGCAGACTTTGCAAATCTCAAAAGAAATGTAGATGTTATAACCAAAGCAGGAGCAAAGTATATCCATGTTGACTGCATGGACGGTCATTTTGTACCCAATATGAGTATTGGACCTTGCGTTGTTGAATCATTAAGAAAAGCAACAGACGCAGTTTTAGATGTTCATTTAATGATTTCCGATCCCAATAAATATGCGGAAGACTTTTTAAAAGCCGGATCCGACATCATAACCGTTCACCACGAGAGCAATCTTGACATTGACGAAATCTATGCCCTGACTCAAAAATATGGCAGAAAGCTCTGTGTTTCCATTAATCCAGAAACACCTGTTGAGGTTCTCAACGACTATGCAAAATATGTTGATATGTTTCTTATAATGAGTGTTCATCCCGGCTTTGGCGGTCAGAGCTTCATTGAATCAAGCCTTGATAAAATCAAATATTTAAGAGAAAACTACCCTGAAATCGACATTGAGGTAGATGGCGGCATTAAGCTTTCCAATGTTAAAAAGGTAGTAGATGCCGGAGCAAATGTAATCGTGGCAGGTTCTGCAGTATTTGGTGTGGAAGATGTTCCTGCAACAGTAAAAGAATTTTTAGCTGCAGGAGAATAATATGTCGCGCGCAATTATCGTTTCCAATGGAACAATAAACGATTATTCTTATTATAAAAACAAAATCAAAAAAAATGACTACATAATCTGTGCCGACGGTGGAATAAGGCATCTTTTAGCAATCGGTGTATATCCCGATCTTTGGCTTGGAGATTTTGATTCCTGCAGATTTTCCGAAATTATATCCGGGCATGATGCACTCAAAAGTGTTGAAACAATACCCTTAAGCACCGTCAAAGATGAAACCGACACCCACTATGCCTGCATAAAGGCAATACAGCTTGGATATAACGAGATTATTATCTGGGGTGGATGTGGAGGCAGAATAGATCATATGATTTCAAATATTCATCTTCTTGAATTTTTGAAAAATAAAAATGTAACAGGTATTATTGAAGATGAAAAAAACACCCTTCATCTTTCTTCAGATAAAATAACTGTTAAAAAGAAAAGAAAGTATCTGTCAATTCTGCCAATAAGCGATTATGCTGTCATCAAAAAAACATCAGGTCTTTTGTATCCTCTTGAAAACTATACTCTCACCCGTGAGATTTCAATGGGCGTAAGCAATGAAATACTCTTAGGTGAGGCAACCATTGAAATAGAATCAGGTCTTGTTTTAATAGCAGAAAGCGATGATTGATACAAATGAAAATAAATCTCTATAGAAATCCCTACTATGATGACGACTCCGATGAAGAGTTAAGGGAAGAAGCAGAATATGAAATAATTCCGGAGTATGACACAGAGCCGGAAGAAGACATCCAATATGAATATGTCGACTCACCAGATGATAGCTATACCTATGATGAACCCGAAGAGCAGGAAGAAGCTCCCGTAAAAAAGAGAAAAAGGAAAAAGAAGAAACTTCGCCTTATATGGAGAATTCTCATAAAGCTTGCAGCTTTTATTGTGGCTCTTTGTATTGTTATGCTTGCTGTTGGTTATGTTTTTTCTCTTTTCATCCCTCCTGCCACCAATGTTCTGGTTATGGCAACCGATGAAGATGGCACCCGAACCGATACCCTTATGCTCGTCACCTTCCTGAAAAAAACAAAGGAAATAAGTATTCTCTCAATTCCCCGTGATACCTATGTCACCGTCAGTGATGAAAACTTTGCTCTTATGAGAGAGGAATTTCCCGAACCCGGAAGCCCTTCAATGAAAATCAATGCAGTTCATCATTTTGGCGGCGAAAAATACGGCGTAGATATGATAAAACAAGAAGTAGGAAATCTGCTTGGGGTAAATGTTGACTTTCATATTAAGATAGATTTTGAAGCTTTTAAGTTTATCATAGATTCCATAGGCGGAATAGAATTCGATGTTCCCCGCAATATGTCATATACCGATCCCCTTCAGAATCTGTATATAAACCTTCAGAAGGGTCCTCAGCGTCTTAATGGTGAGCAGGCAGAACACCTCCTTCGCTATAGAAGCGGCTATGCCGATGCCGACCTTGGAAGAATAAGGGTTCAGCAGGATTTTGTAAAAGCCTTTGTATCTCAGACAGTATCCAAGGGTACAATTCTGTCTCATCTGGGAGTGTATCTTGATGTAATGTTCAAGTATAACTATGTCGAAACTAATGCAAGATTTTTTGATGTTGTTTCCTATGCTCTCAGCATTGGTGGGCTAAAAACAGACAGCATAAAAACTCAGACCCTTCCGGGAACTGCCGCAATGCGCGGCGGGCAATCGGTGTATCTTCCTGATTTATCAGAAATAGATAACTTTATACCGGATAACGCTTTGCGCAATAAAAAAACAACGGTCATAACTCGTTAATTTTCTCGTGTTTATTTCATTTAAAAGCAAAATTCAGTATATTATATTCAATTAATAAATGGATAAACTAAATACAGGAGGAAATTAATGAATATTTTTGATGTTTTAAATCTTATCGGCGGTCTCAGTCTCTTTCTTTTTGGTATGAGTGTAATGGGAGACGCTCTTGAGAGACGCGCCGGCAACAGCCTAAAAACCCTTCTTGGCAAACTAACCAAAAACAAAATGGCAGGCTTTCTGACAGGCCTTGCTGTTACAGCTGTTATTCAAAGCTCATCAGCCACCACAGTTATGGTTGTAGGTTTTGTTAACTCAGCACTTATGACACTTAAGCAGGCAATAAGTGTTATTATGGGTGCAAATGTTGGAACCACAGTTACCGCCTGGATACTCAGCCTTAGTGGAATTTCAAGCGATAATTTGTTTGTTCAGCTTTTGAAGCCAACATCATTTACCCCTATTCTTGCTCTTATCGGAACTGCAATGCTTATGTTTGGTAAAAGCAGCAAAAAGAAAGACACAGGTACCATCCTTCTTGGTTTTGCAACTCTTATGTTTGGTATGGATACGATGTCTGCGGCTGTATCAGGCCTTAAGGATGTTCCTGCATTCCAACAGATGTTTGTTATGTTTAAAAACCCGGTTCTGGGTGTTATTGTTGGCGCAGTTCTCACAGCTATAATTCAGTCCAGCTCAGCATCTGTAGGTATTCTCCAGGCTCTTGCTGTAACAGGACAAGTGTCCTACGGCGCTGCAATTCCAATTATTATGGGACAAAACATAGGCACCTGTGTAACAGCTATGCTATCATCTGTAGGCACCAATAAAAATGCCCGCCGCACAGCAGTTGTTCATCTTTCGTTCAATATAATAGGAACCATCATCTGGCTTTTGGTTTTCAGCATTGTTTCCTATGTTTTCAAACCTGTGCTATTTGATAAGTCTGCGTCTCTTTTTGGCATAGCAATTGCTCATTCGGCATTTAATATAGCATGCACAGTTATCCTTCTTCCTGCAACAAGCCTTCTTGAAAAACTCGCCATTAAGCTCGTTCCCGATAAAGAAGGAAAAGAAACAGTAGCAGAGCTTGATGAGCGACTTCTTATCACACCGCCGATTGCTATTTTAAGATGTAGCGACCTTGTTTCCGATATGGCGCTTAAAGCCACAGAATCTGTTAAAAAAGCAATAAAAATGCTTTCTGCATATGATAATGAAGCTGCAGAGGAAATACGAAACATAGAAGGCTTAACCGATCACTACGAAGATATAATAGGAACATATCTTGTAAAATTAAGTGCTCATCAGGTAAGCGATGATGATAGTGCCACCATAAGTAAACTTTTAAAATTAATTGGTGATTTCGAGCGTATATCCGACCATAGCGTGAATATCCTTGAATCAGCTGAAGAAATATTGCAAAAGGGTATAGTGTTTACTCCATCTGCAAAGAAAGAACTTGAAACCCTTTGTGCTGCTACCAATGAAATTATAGACGCAGCATATAAAGCATATTCCGAAAATGACCACCACGCTGCAACACTAGTTGAACCACTCGAGCAGGTTATTGACGAACTCAAAACTCTTATGCGAAATGGTCATATAAACCGTCTCAAAAATTCTGAGTGTACAATAGAAGCTGGTTTTGTATGGTCTGATCTTCTCACAAACCTCGAAAGAACCTCTGACCACTGCTCAAATATTGCCGCTTCCGTTCTTGAAAATAACGAGAATTCATTAAAACACCATGAATATCTCTCTCATGTTAAGGAAGATGGAAAGAATAAATATTTTGAACAGTACGAACAGTATAAAACAAAGTATTCACTGTAAAATAAGAGCTGACAGAATGAAACTGTCAGCTCTGTTTTGTTTTATTCTATTAAGATTATTTCTCGTCTTTATAGATTTCTTTGAAATATTTGTATGTATCAACCTTTAATTCACCGCATGCATCTTCATCACAAGCAATGATGCCATCTTTGTGAAGCTGAAGTGCGCTGATTGTCCATGCATGGTCAACACCGCCCTCAACACAATGACGAAGTGCGCGAGCCTTGTTGTGTCCGCTTATAAGAAGGAGAACCTGCTTTGAATCACAAACTGTTCCAACACCAACCGAAAGTGCAGTCTTGGGAACCTTGTTGGGATCATTTTCAAAGAAACGGGAGTTTGCAATGAGTGTATCCTGTGTGAGAGCGCGAACGCCTGTGCGTGATGTAAGTGATGTGAAGGGTTCGTTAAATGCAATATGACCGTCAACACCGCTTCCGCCGAGGAATAAATCTATTCCGCCATAGGATTCGATTTTTGCTTCATATCTTGCACACTCTGCTTCCAGATCATCTGCCATACCATTTAAAATGTTAACATTTTCAGCAGGAATATCAATGTGATTAAAGAAATTGTCGTGCATAAAATACCAATAGCTCTGGTCGTGTTCTCTTGGAAGCCCAACATATTCGTCCATGTTGAATGTAACAACATTTTTAAATGTAACTTTTCCGGCTTTGTTCATTTCAATAAGCTTTCTGTATACTCCAAGTGGGGAAGAGCCTGTGGGAAGTCCAAGCACAAAAGGACGGTCTTCCATGTGGTTGTTTATTGCATCTGCAATATGCTGAGCTGCCCATGTGCTCATATCTTCGTAATTGTTTTTAATAATAAGTTTCATTTTAATCACACTCCAAAAAAATTAAGGGATAATTAAATATAATCTCTTTCTTTCATTATTATACATTTTTCTTGATTTGTCCAGCTATTTGCAACAAATTTTTAAAAAAGTGCAAATAATTTAAAAAATAGTATAAATTATATTTTTAATTGAGTAATAAGTATTTATAATTATTATTGACAAATAATGTAATTTGGAGTAATATTATAGTGGTGGAATTTAGAGATAAATCAGATTTTGCCATAAAATACAGTGTTACTTACAACAGAGATTTAAGGAGGTAAATA
>JAFSBJ010000226.1 GCA_017437345.1 Clostridia bacterium
ATGCTATTATTTTTTTCATTTCTGCGCCTCCTTTAGTGTGCTGATGAATAATCTAATGCTCTTGATATAAGCGTTGCTGCCTGAGCACGACTTGTGTTTTCCTTTGGACCAAAGCTTCCGTCTGCATAGCCTGTTATTATTTTTTGTGCTGCCATTGAACGAATCGCCATTGATGCATACTCAGCTACATCCACCTCATCACTGAAAAATACTGCACCATCAGGGATTTCAAATTTCAGACTTAATGCCCTATATAGAATAAGGGATGCATCCTGTCTTGTTATGTAGTCATTTGGTTTAAACATTCCGTCTGCACCATTTACAACACCTAGTGTTGCTGCGATATCTATATATGGCTTATACCAGTCTGTGGTATATACATCACCAAAGCTTACACTTCCTTCAGCTGAAAGAGAAAACGCTCCAACAACAAGCTTTACAAACTCTGCTCTTGTAACATTATTTTCAGGCTTATAGGTTCCGTCAGGGTATCCTGCAACAATTTTCATATTGCTAAGCCTTGTAACATAGCCTTCTGCCCAATGACCTTTCATATCATAAAAGCCATTTGTTATATCCGGTATGGTTCCTGCTCCATCTGTACTTAAAACAGGTGTTCCCCCACCAAAGCCCCCTGTGGTATTTCCGCCTTGTGGGTTTTGAACTGTACCCTGCTGATTTGTTGGGTTTTCATATACATATTTTGATTCTGCTAAAAAGCTGTTTTTTATATCTGAAAATACTAAAAGATTAGCCCTTTTAAGATACATCCGTGAGAAAACATTATTCTTTTTGTAGTTACTGTCCAGCTTATCATAATATGAAGCCATATCAGGGTTTATATAGCTAAGATTATCATTTACAATCTCACCTGATTCATTTATTCCTAAAAATACATTCATAAAGCTTCTCCAATCGGAAGCGTTTTTGAGTGAGTAGAGAATCTGAGCCTGTTTTCTTGCCAGATACTCGGCAGGGCTTAAATACTCAAAGCTTTTTTCATAGTAGCAGTCGGATGAAATATATATGCAAGCATTGTAGCTATCGTAAGCATATCTTGCATCAGAGGTATAGGAAAAAGCATATGAAGCATCTATTTTTCCATTGTCTATATAGATTCCATCCATAATCTTAATTTTACTTGCATCATTCAGGTTTTCTATATCAGCCGAAGAATCTACAATGTATAATGCAGCTGCAGTTACACTACTATCAATCTCCCCTGTTATTTTAAGGGTGTTATCTTCGTAGTTTATCATTGCATCTATATAGTAAGAAGCAAAGGCGGATACTGTTCCCATAACAACACAAAGAGCCACTGTTAAACTTACAAATAAAACTGATATTCTTTTCATAAAATCACCTTTCGTTAAATAGCTTTTTGTTTATTAAGGAGTAACCGACCATACCTTATTTGTAAAGAGTGACATATCTTCCCAGCCATTTGTTGCAACTACTCTGTAGCTAAACTGCTGACCAGAAGGTAACCCCGGTATTTCTACCTGTGCACTTGATGTCAGGATACCTTCCTCGTGTTTTATATCTATTGCCAAGCCTTCTTTATATACAACAACAAACAAATTATATTTCTTTGGTGCATGAGATTCACTATACAGCTCTACAGTAATTTTATTATCAGGACCGGGAGATGTGAGTACAGGTTCCTTAACATCCAATGATTTTTTTGAGGTTGAAATCAAAGAACTATGTACATCTGAAACAACATCATCGCTATTGTAGGCTTCTTTTGCTATGACAAGCTTATAGTCTGTCCATGATTTAATATCACCATCAAATACACAGCTTACATTACCATCTGCTATTTCAATTGATTCAGCCTTTATTTCGCTATGCTCTGATTTAAGGGCGATATGTTCTTTTGAAAGCATATATGGAATATGATCCATGGTAAAGCTTAAGGTATTTGTGTCATATGAAACCTCAGAGCCACCATTTATGCTTGTTATCTCTCCTTTTGGTTCACTGGCAGTATATTTGATATTGTCTACTGCCATAAAGCCGGGAGCTGATGAGCCAAAATATGGTCTTATTCTTAAAAAGTTCACCTTGCTAAACCTATTTGTTATGATGGTGTCTCCTGTTTGAACATCATTTTTATAGCATTTTATAACTGCGCTTCCTGATTCAAAGCTGATATCAAATCTTAGCTTAAACCATGTGGCCAAGGGGAGTTCAAAACTGCCAAGTTTGCTATTGGCAAATCTTATGGTATGGGATTTTTCTAAATCTTCACCCACAAACAATCTGCCATAGGAGCCTTCTATGCTGCTTATGTAAAAGTCCATTTCAAATTTGCACACACCGGATGTTATAGGCTGTGGAGTTGGTATTTCTATGTAGCCAATTCCATCCTTGCCTTCTTTATTTCCGACAAACAAAGCTTTATCGCTACCTGTGGCACTTTTGTTTTGGGTGTATTCACGGGGGTGGATTTCGGTATATCCACCCACATTACCTATTGTTATTCCTGAAGAAGTGATAGTGCCGTCATTATAGCTGTTAAAATTTTCTTCTAATTTTATTACATCTATTTCCCCGCTGAGAGCAAAGGTAGGAAAAGCTGTGATAAGCATAGATATAATTAGTGTGAATGTAATAATTTTTTTCATCTTTTTACTCCTTTCTACCTTTATTTCTCTGCTAAAACTGCCACTTCGGAGATATTACTCCAGTTTGTCTGATTGTTACCGTAACCGGTTATTCTTACATATTTAATATTTTTACCGCCTAAATCAAAGAATTCATAGCCGGCTGTTGTACCCGATGACTCTCCTTCGTATATGGGAGACCAGTTTTTGCCATTTTCAGATACTTCGAGCTTAAAGATAGCCTTTCTCGCGTTACCGCTTGTGAATGCTATGGCAATCTTATCTGTTTTTTGTGTTTCTTCAAGCTCTAAAGTGAGCCAATGGCCTAACTCTTCGAATGCAAATACTGTGGAGAAGCTTCCATCATTTACATTTTCCTTATCACTGCCTTCGTGACCTGCGTAGGTTGATGTTATATTACTTACATACAGACGCTTCATTCCGTTAACATCGCTAAGTTCACCGGGTTTGGTGTAGGTAACTGTATAGGTTCTTGAAATGCTTGGGTCATTTTTATCTATGAACTTAACCTCTGTGCATTTACCAAATTCTGTTGCCTGATTTATTTCTATATTATATTTATCGGATGAGGCTGTGATTTGAGGAATTCCTTTTGCTGTTTTTGCTAATTTATACTGATATCCCCAGGTGTCTTTATTAAAGCCATCCAATAGTTTTCCATCTGCATATATTGCATCTGCATAAGGATAGGAAATTTCTTTTAGCTCACCATCTGGAATTTCCCATAAATCAAGCGGAACATCGTATATGGGTTCGTTTGCGGCTTCATCATAGGCATACATAACTTTAAAACTAATATTTAAATCGCCTTTAGCCTTAAGCTTTATTGCAAGCTTTTTAAAACCTGAAACACTGTTATCACTTTGAGCAATCTGCGGTGAGGTTGGAAGAGGTGCTGCATCTGTTTCATAAATCTCATATTCGTCGGCATTGGTTGAAATAATAACCTTAAATTTCTTTCCGTTTGAAAGCACATAGGCTGTGTTATTATCAACCACTTCAATATTGCCCTTTACCTGAGCAAACCAATATATTTCAGACTCTTTCTTTAAGGAGATTTCGTCTCTTATTAAAGCATTTCGCCTGTCATCTAAAAGCATATATCCCCTTTTAGCACTTGTGACATCTCTATGATAGCTTTCGGTAAGATCCATAACAGCATAAGCTCCACGGGGTTTTGAAACTGTTTTTAAACACTTTGCACTTGCATCGGGGTCTATACCATAGTCACTTGCATCTGATGTGGGATTTATAACATAAAGGTTATGTCCCTCAGGTCTTGCACGATAGTATCTGTATCTATTAAAACCGTTAAAATATCCGTCGAAGGTGTAGTTTTCAGAGCCTATCTCACGGAATAATTCCTCACCTGCCATATGAATTGCAAAGGTGCCTATGTCAAAATGACCATGGTCTCTATAGGCAATTCCGCCATGAGTTCCGAGGAAGGTGGCATTTTTGTCAAACCATTTTTGACGCATGGTTACTATTTCCATGCCTCTTACATAGTAGTCTAGCTTTCTTTCGGATGCTTCATCAAGGAGCGATGGATCGTAGTATATAAGTTCTAATGTGCCGCCCTCATAACCCATTTTTTCCATTTCTTCCAGTCTGGTCATTAAGAGAGCGGAATCTTTTGCTCTTGATGCACACCACATCATATACTTATAGTTTTCAAAACCGGTATAACAATCACCGTAACCATATATTGCCACAGAACCTGTAACCGCAAGATCAAACCAGCC
>JAFSBJ010000021.1 GCA_017437345.1 Clostridia bacterium
ATAGCCCAGCTTTCACAACTGTCAGGAAGCACACTGAACAACAGATTTCCGTTTGGTGTAGTGTTTTTTTCGTCAACATTAATATTTATACTGATAGCATTTGCAACATCTAAAATATTGAGATAATTTGAAAAATCATATTTTAAAAATACTGCCTTATCTCCTGATTTGTTTATACCCGTATTTTCAATAAATCTCGAATAGCTTCCGTTAACGCTATAAACACCTAAAGTTCTGTCAGCATAAGTTCCGGATCTTATATATGTGTGAGCACTGAAGGGAATTGATAGTGTTACGGGTTCTTCCGCTGCAACTGTAACATTCATTTTAACTTTTTCTGCTGCTGTTTTTTCTATCTTTTCAAAACTTGTATATTTAAGTGTTGCCTCTAGTTCTACCTCTGCGTCTTCACCTTTAAGCTGAGTTATAACACCTGTGTCCGGGTTAATTACATCAGGATTGGAGCTCTCCCACGAAACAACCGCACCCTTATATTTTAAAGGAAGCTTTGAAGCACTTGTAACATTGCCATCACTTTCGGCAGAAATCTTATCCCAGGTAAGTTCTTTTGCTAATTCATCTACATAAGCCTGGTTATCAACCAGACTTTCATCATAATTTATAGTCGCGTATGTGCTAGAAGTTGATTTTGTGCTGATATAGGATACCACATCACTGGTTGTGCTCTTAAATACCATAGATATACAGCTGTTTTCTGTGCCTTCATCTAATGCGGTGATGATATTTTCTAAGTTAGCCTGCCCCTTAGAAATAGTTTTACTGGCATCACTTGTTTCTTCGTATAAAACAGGTAATGTAAAATCTGAAGGATGAAAACCAAGCTCAACTGCCTGATTATAGGTCAATTCATTTAATTTATATGAATCACATTTGTCACCTCCAATATATACCGTAAAAGCATATAATGGCTTAGAGCTACTACCCCTGGCAAAGCTTAAATCAACAGTTGTTCCTTCATTTATTAAAACTTCTTCATATCCGTCTAAATTTAGTTTCGCATATCCGTAATATGAGCTTCCGGACATATTCATCCTAGCATACTGACTCATATCTGAAGCATAATTTTGTTTTTTATAGTCTGTTACTACTCCATTGGTTGTTGTTTTTGTACCATTTCTTGTAAACAAACAATCGATGAATCTTATTTCTTCACTAACGGTCTCCGCCATACCAACAACAGGCACAAGAGATAACACAAACACTAAGGTAAGCATTATGGCTACAGCCTTTTTATACATTTTTATCATATTATTTTCATCCTTGAAAAAAATATAATTTTCTAGTTTAAGATAAATATAGCATATGAAATTTAACATAACCATTGTTTATCCTGCGAATTTGATGTATTATCCTGCGATTTTTATAAGATGTCTTTAAAAATAAAACCGCTTGTAATTTTTGGGGTTTTGTAATACAATAGCTATATAGATTATGGAAAGGAAGTAAATTAAATGGAAAGAAAATCAGCATGGGAAAAGATTAACGACAAAAAAATAGTCTTTGATTTTTGCAAGGGATATATTAAATATCTTGACCTTGGAAAAACCGAAAGACTTTGTGTGGAATATTCAAAAGAATTAGCCGAGGACATGGGCTTTAAAAATATTGACAATATAGAAAAGCTTGAAGCCGGAATGAAGGTTTACAAAATAAACAGAGCAAAGAATATTGTGCTATCTGTTATTGGAAGCGAGGATATTGAAAAAGGCTTTAATCTTGTTGCCGCTCATATTGACAGCCCCCGTCTTGATTTAAAGCAGATTCCCCTTTATGAAGACAGCAATATGGCTATGTTTAAAACACATTATTACGGTGGAATTAAAAAATATCAGTGGACAGCTATTCCTCTTTCCCTTATCGGGGTTATTGTTAAGGAAAACGGAGAAATTATAAATGTTAACATTGGCGAAGATGATGAGGACCCGGTGTTTACCATATCTGACCTTCTCCCCCACCTTGCAGCCGAGCAGATGGAGCAAAAGCTCAGCAAGGCATTTACAGGAGAAGATTTGAATGTTTTGGCAGGGTCTATTCCATCTGATAGCGAAAAAGACAAATATAAAGAAAATGTTATGAAGCTTTTAGAAGAAAAATATGGAATATGCGAAGAAGACTTTATCAGTGCTGAGCTTGAATTGGTGCCTAATTTCAAGGCAAGAAATTTGGGCCTTGATTCTTCTATGATTGCCGCATATGGCCACGACGACAGGGTTTGCGCCTACACTGCCCTTAAAGCTATTTTTGATATAGAAAATCCAAAGAGAACATCGGTTTGCTTTTTAGCCGACAAGGAAGAAATAGGCTCGATGGGATGCACAGGAATGCAATCTAGATTTTTTGAAAACTTTGTGGCGGAAATGATAGACAAGATAAAACCCTGCTACAGCGAGCTTATGCTTAAAAAAGCGATTTCGGCGTCGATGTGTTTATCATCGGATGTTACCTGCGCTATGGACCCCAACTTTAAGAGTGTGTCGGAGCCGATGAACAGCGCATATCTTGGAGAGGGTGTTGCTTTTGCCAAATTTACAGGAGCAAGAGGAAAATCCTCAACATCTGATGCAAATGCTGAGTTTGTGGCAAAAATAAGAAAGATTTTAAATGATGCTGATGTTGCATGGCAGATGGCAGAGCTTGGCAAGGTTGACCAGGGCGGCGGCGGAACTGTGGCACAGTATATTGCAAATCTTGATATGGACACAATCGACTGCGGTGTGCCGCTTCTTTCGATGCATGCTCCTTATGAGGTGGCAAGCAAGGTTGATATTTATATGGCATACAAGGCATATAGGGCGTTTTATGAAGCGTAATTTTTGTTGACAACATTATAATCTATGATATAATTTATATACTAGATATTGCAAGGGAGGATATGTAATGTCAATCAAATGCACAGTTATTATTCAGAAAGAGGAAAACTGGTATGTTGCAACTGATGCTGTAAGCGGTGTTGCATCTCAGGGAAAAACAATAGATGAAAGCCTTGCGAATTTAAAAGAAGCACTTGAGCTTTATTATGAAAATAACCTTCCCGAAACCAATCCGTCACCAATATTTGTCACCACTATGGAGGTGGCTGTCTGAATGGGTTCAAAGTATCCTGTTGTATCACCAAAGGAACTTATATCGGCACTTGAAAAGTTTGGTTTTTACTTTATAAGCCAAAAAGAAGCCATATGAAATATAGTAATGGAAGTAGAGTTGTTATTATTCCAAATCACTCAGAAATTGCAAAAGGAACTTTAAAAAGTATTCTTACGATGGCAAATATAAGTTTGGAAGATTTTTTAAACATTCTTAATAATTAAAAGCAGGTTGAGCCCGCATTCGTGTGGCAATCATAAATTAATATGAATCTCATTCTGCGAATTTAAAATGAAAAAACCTCTCAAAATTGCTTAAATATGAGCAATTTTGAGAGGTTTTTTGCTATATGTTTGCTTTGCAAACGCGATATATTCGTCTATGACAAATTCGATATAATTTTTTATCAAAAATTTCGATATGATATGAATTTTCAAAACACATCGCGAAGCGATATATCGTGCCGCAGGCATATCGCGTGCACCAGCACATATAGAGAATTTTTAAAAATTCATATCGCTGCATAGTGTCATTCAGGACACTATGCTGTATCCGGCATCAGTTATCACTTTTTCAAATATGCTATCTTCAACATCCTTCGAAAGAGTTACCACAGCGGTTCCTTCCTTATGGCTTGTTACAGCTGATTCAACTCCATCGATTTCCTCTAAAAGCTGTTTTACTCTTGCTTCACAGTGAGGACACATCATACCTTCGATTTTGATTATTTTCTCCATGGTTTTTTTCTCCTTTTTTGTTTTATTGGGTTTTTTAATAATTGTTTTATATATATCAGCCAGATTAAGCCTTAGTGCATTTGACACAACACAAAAGCTTGAAAGACTCATTGCGGCGGCACCAAACATAGGGGTGAGCTGCCAACCGAAAAGACTTATAAACACACCTGCCGCAAGAGGGATGCCTATGGTGTTGTAGATAAACGCCCAGAAAAGATTTTCTTTGATATTTCTCAGGCACAGTCTGCTTAGAACAATTGCAGCCGGAACATCAGATAGAGAATCCTTCATAAGGACAACCTCTGCAGCATCAATAGCAATATCTGTTCCGCGGCTTACAGCTATTCCGATGTCGGCATTAGCAAGAGCCGGAGCATCGTTTATTCCGTCGCCAACCATTGCAACAGCTCCATTTCTTTTAAGTGCTTTGATGTTTTGAGCTTTTTCTCCGGGGAGAACTCCTGCGATGACCGTGTCGATGCCCACCTTTGAGGCTATTTCTTTAGCTGTGAGTTCATTATCTCCTGTGAGCATGACGGTTTTTATGCCCATTTTATGAAGCTTTTCCACAGCTGAGACGCTTTCTTCTTTTATTGTGTCGGCAACTGCAATAACTCCAAGTATTTTACTTTTGGTGGCAAAATACATTGGTGTTTTTCCCTTTTGGGAGAGCTTATCGTTTATGGTTTGGATGCTTTCATCTGCAAAGCGGCAGTTTTCCTTTATAAACGCAAGCTTTCCGCCATAGACGGTTTCGCCATTATAGCTTGCTTTTATGCCATTTCCGGCAAGGGATACAAAATCTGATATTTCACAGGGAGTTATATCTCTTTTTTGTGCTTCGCCTATTATAGCACGACTCAGAGGATGCTCACTTCCGGCTTCTATTGATGAAGCTATTTTTAAAAGTTCTTCTTCATCTGATGCCGAGATGCATATAAGGTCGGTAACCTCAGGGGTGCCTTTGGTTATTGTGCCGGTTTTATCAAAGACAACTGTATTTACTCTGCCAAGATTTTCAAGAGCTGTGGCATTTTTAAAAAGTATACCGTTTTTAGCACCTATTCCGCTTGACACCATTATGGCAACAGGAGTTGCAAGACCAAGGGCGCAGGGACAGCTTATAACAAGAACCGATATTCCCCTTGCGAGACTGAAGCCTATGTCTTTGCCAATTAAAAGCCATATGGCAATTGTCACAAGAGCTATAGCGATAACCGACGGAACAAATATTCCCGACACCTTATCGGCTATTTTGGCAATTGGAGCTTTTGAAGCAGAAGCATCACTTACCATTTTGATTATTCCGGCAAGGATGGTATCTTCACCGCTTTTGGTTACGCGGCATTTTAAAAAGCCTGATTTATTAACTGTGGCAGTGTTTACTATATCGCCTGTTTTTTTGTCAACAGGGATGCTTTCACCCGTCAGAGCTGATTCGTCAACTGATGACTCACCGTCTATTATAACTCCGTCAGCGGCAAAGCTTTCTCCGGGGCGGACAGCTATTATATCGCCGGGCTTCAAAGCAGATGCATCAACTATAGTTTCCTTATCTCCATCCACAAGACTTGCTTTTTTGGGAGCAAGGTTTATAAGCTCATTAAGGGCGCTTGTGGTTTTGCCTTTTGAATATTCTTCAAGCATTTTACCAAGGGTAATGAGGGCAAGTATCATAGCGGCAGATTCAAAATAAAGCTCATGAAGATAATGAAAGGCGTGGTCATAGTTTGCATTATTTACAGCATGGCTCATTGCAAAAAGAGCATATATGCTATAGATAAATGACGCTCCGGAGCCAAGGCTTACGAGGGTATCCATATTAGGTGTTCTATTCTTCACAGCTTTTATGCCGCTTATGAAAAAGCGCTGATTTATCACAAGGATTATTGAAGACAAAATAAGCTGCAATATACCCTGAGATACCGGATTGTTTTTTAGAAACTCCGGCAGATACCAGCCCCACATTGTGTGTCCCATTGACACATACATTAAAGCTGCCAGAAAAACAAGAGACCAAAGAAGCCTATGAAAAATATGCTTTGCGTCATTTTTTCCATTTCCCCTATTGTGCATTTTCTTTTCTCCCGAAACAGATGCCGAGTAGCCCGCTTTTTCCACAGCTGAGATGATTTCTTCGTTTGAAATTGAAGAGTCAACAATCATTGAATTTGTTAAAAGGTTTACGCTGCACTGCTTTACACCATCAAGAGATGAAACAGCCTTTTCCACCCTTGCGCTGCAAGCGGCGCAAGTCATTCCGCCAACATCGAATTTTGTCATAAAATCACCTGTTTATTTCATAAGTTTTTTTAAGGTTTCAAGAAGGTTTTCAAGGCTTTCTTCACTGCCATTTTTCAAATCATTTGCCACGCAGCTTCTTATATGGTTTGAAAGAAGAAGCTTATTAAATGAATTGAGCGCGGCAGATGCGGCACTCACCTGCATTATGATGTCTGTGCAATAGCTATCATCATTTACCATATTTTTTAAGCCTCTTATCTGACCTTCTATGCGGTTTAGTCTATTTAAAAGAGCTTTCTTTTCTTCTTCGGAACGAATTTTTATTTTACAGTTTTCACATTTTTTATTCATCTTATTCTGCCCTCTTTCTTAGACTTCTTCTATAGCTTATTATATACTCCCCGGGGGTATATGTCAATAATAATTTTGGCGGAAATTTCAAAAGAATTTCCGCCTGAAGAATTAATTGAGAGTATATATTCCGTAATTAAGATAGAGAGCAAAGAAAAGCCATATTATATATGGAATCTGCAGATATGCTGCTGTTTTTGAGATGCCAAAATACAGATAGATTGTATAGGCAACAAGAAGCAAAAGAGCTATAAGCCAGATTAATGCTAAAAAATACTGCTTTAGATTAAAGAAAATAATCGACCAGAAGAAATTGAAGAATAGGCTTATTGCATAAACAAAATTTGCCCGTTTTATTTCTTCCGAGGGTGCATCTGATTTATTAACAAGATAGGATGATATTCCCATTAAAACATAGAGAACTGACCACACCACAGGAAAAAGCCAACCGGGTGGAGACAGCGGCGGTTTTTCCAAAAGGGCAAAATCTTTCATGGCGCCCATTGATATAAAGCCCGAAATGGCGCCAACTGCTAGTGGGACTAAAATTGATTTTACAAGAGATTTTTTGTTCAAATAATTCACCTCTTTTAATATATATGCCCACAAAATGATTAAATTAGTTATTTTTTAAAATATGCTTGAAAATTGTGAATTTGTGTGATATAATGACTAAGTTGTTATTGCAGAAGAGATAGCATTTATCGCCTGATGGTTTTTCGGGCACCGCAAGAGTCACGCGGGAAGCGCGGCTGCCACAATAACAAAATATATTTCATGATTTATACAAAAACTTAATATTTATAGATATGCGGATATGGCGGAACTGGTAGTTTTTTGCCGAGCGCTGCCTGTGGCAGATGAAGCGAAGGCTAAAAAGGCGCAACGGTCGAAAAAACAAAGGCATTTATTGCCTGATGGTTTTTCGGGTACCGCAAGAGTCACGCGGGAAGCGCGGCTGCCACAATAACAAAATATATTTCATGATTTATACAAAAACTTAATATTTATAGATATGCGGATATGGCGGAACTGGTAGTTTTTTGCCGAGCGC
>JAFSBJ010000227.1 GCA_017437345.1 Clostridia bacterium
CATCAAGGAATTTGCAATCCATAGACTTACTGTATTTAGTGCCGAGCTTGAAAATATGGCCAACCTCAATACCCTGGCAGGTTGCAATTCTTTCTTTTTTGCAAATGGGGCAGATGTTGCCTTCCTCAATATTTCTGAAATCGCCAACAAAGGTAGGAGTGAAGTCTTTATTGATGTTAACATTTTTAAAATGATACTGACTCTCATTTGCTCCAACAACAAAGTTTTTCATAAGAGCAACTTCATTGTCAACCAAAACATCAACATTAAGATTTACAGGTCCTGCAAAGCCAACCTGAGCACCTGTTGTTTTAACAACATCATCAGGGGATGCTAATTCAAGATTTATTGAACCAAGATAATTTGCAAGCTTTGTTTCGTTAACCTCGCGGTCACCTCTGACCATAACTGCAACAATTTTTCCGTCTGAATTATAGAGAAGTGTTTTTGCAAAGCTCTGGGCTGTTGTTCCTAAAAACTCTGTGAGTTCTTCAATGGTTCTTGAATTTGGAGTAAATATTTTTTCAATATCAAGAAGTGCCTCATCTGATGCAATTTCTTCAGGAACGCAGGCAGCCTTTTCAATATTTGAGCAAAAACCACAGCTGCAATATGCAATGGTATCTTCTCCAACCTCAGATTTAACCATAAATTCCTGAGACCCTGAGCCACCCATAGCACCTGAATCAGCATCAACTATTAAATATTCAAGGCCCATTTTATCAAAAGCTTCTTTGTATGCATCATACATATTCTTATATGAAATATCAATTCCATCATCGTTTGTATCAAAGCTGTAGGCGTCCTTCATAATAAATTCGCGGCTTCTTATAACCCCAAAGCGCGGTCTTCTTTCGTCGCGGTATTTTGTCTGAATCTGATAGAGTGTAACAGGGAGCTGTTTATATGATTTTATTGTGTTTTTCACGGTATCTGTAAAAATTTCTTCGTGGGTAGGTCCTAAGCAGAAATCTCTTCCTGCTCTGTCCTTAAGTCGAAACATCTCAGGGCCAAACACTTCCCATCTGCCTGATGTTTCAAAATATTCCTTGGGAAGAACTGCCGACATTAAAAGCTCCTGAGCTCCGTGAGAATCCATAGAATCTCTTACGATGTTTTCTATTTTTTTAAGAGCTTTAAGTCCAAGGGGTAAAAATGAATAAACACCAGATGCAAGCTTACGGATAAGACCGGCTCTTAGCATAAGCTGATGGCTTGGTATTTCTGCCTCGGAAGGAACCTCTCTTAATGTTGGTAATAAAAATTTTGATAATCTCATTTATCTTTCCTCGTTTCAATTATAATACACATTTTATCAGTATATATTATTTGTTATAATCTTTCAAGTGTTTTTTGAAAGATTTGTTAAATGATTTTAAAGTATTCCCATTGCTTCAAGCCAGTTTTTGCATGCGTCAACCCAAACCGCTGTGTGCTTGTACTCATGTGCAAGGCCAACTCCGTGGGGGCCGTCTTTGTAGGTGTGAATTTCAAATGGAATATTATATCTGCTCATAGCAAGTGCCATATTTAATGAATTTTCAACAGGCACCCCTAAATCGCCGCTTGTGTGCCATATGAATGCAGGCGGGGTATCACTATCCACATTTAATTCTATTGAAAGTTCTTTTGCTGTTTTAATGTCTTTATTTTCAGATAAATTATAAAAGCTACCCATGTGGGAATGGTCAACAAAGGATATAACCGGATAACACAACACCATAAAATCAGGTCTGTCTGATTCTTTATCAATTTCATCAATATTCCCAAGCCCAAAATCGCCTTTAAATGTTCCGACGCTTCCTGCAAGATGTCCTCCGGCAGAAAACCCGAGAATACCGATTTTATCTTTGTCATATCCGTATTTATCGGCATAATATCTTGCAAGCTTTATGGCACGCTTACCATCTGTCACAGGAACCGGATGTCTGTAAGGAGTAACTCTGTAATATAATAAAAACGCCGATATACCGATTGAATTAAGCCAGTTTGCAATCTGAACTCCCTCATGGTCTGCAGCTTTGTTAACATATGCTCCGCCCGGACAAATTACAACGCAAGCCTTTGCTCCTTCTTTTATGTAGGCTTCAACATAGGGCATAGGCTGGTCTATTTCAGGATTATAAAGCGGCACTGAATCTTCATTCCATAAATTAATCAAAAAAATCACCTCATAAAAAATAATAAAATAATTATACTATATTTTACCTGTAATTTCAAATCTTTTTAAAATATTTTTGCTAAAAATATTTTCTTACATTCCTTTTACACTTTGAAAACAAATTTTTTAAATAAAAATCTACATTTTACGATAAAATCTATTGACAAATTATATGCAAAATAATATAATGTTCTGGTTGAATAAAAGTTTACTTTTTCTAAACAAAATAGTTACTATTAAAAACAAGGGGGCATAAAAGTGGATATCGGCAATAAGCTTAAGCGCTTAAGAATGAAAAATGGTCTCACTCAGGAAGAGCTTGCAGATAGGTGTGAGCTTTCAAAGGGGTTTATTTCCCAGATAGAAAGAGATCTTGCATCGCCTTCCATTTCAACTTTGTCCGACTTGCTGCAGTGCCTTGGCACCGATCTTAAAAATTTCTTCAACGATGCATCTGATGATGAGGTTGTCTTTAAAAGTGACGATGTTTTTGTTAAGGAATATAAAGATGAAGGCAGCATCATCAACTGGATAGTTCCCAATTCTCAGAAAAACGATATGGAACCTATTATAATAGAATTAATGCCGGGCGGAAAATCATATGCTGATGACCCTCATGAAGGCGAGGAATTCGGCTATGTTCTTTCAGGCAGTATAACACTCCATATAGGAAATAAAAAATACACGGTTAAAAAGCACGAAAGTTTCTACTTCAAAGCTCATAGCACACACTATATTTCCAACAACACCAAATCAAATGCAAAAGTTGTCTGGGTTTCAACACCACCCACATTCTGATATACGGAGGGAATAATATTGGCAAAACATCTTATTGAATTAAAAAACATATGTAAAACCTTTGATGACACAGAGGTTCTTAAAAATATTAACCTATACATAAATGAAAATGAGTTTTTAACACTTCTCGGACCTTCCGGATGTGGAAAATCAACTCTTTTAAGGCTTATTGCCGGTTTTGAATCACCAACTTCCGGTGAAATCTTCTTTGAAGAAAAAGATCTTGTATCCGTTGAACCATATGAAAGAAAGGTCAACACAGTTTTTCAGAAATATGCTCTTTTTCCTCATCTCAATGTATTTGACAATATCGCCTTTGGTCTCAAAATAAAAAATATGGATTCTGTCCAGATAAAGAATAAGGTTAAAAGAGTTTTAGAGCTTGTTAATCTTGGCGGTTTTGAAGACAGAAGCATTGATTCACTTTCCGGTGGTCAGCAGCAGAGAATTGCCATAGCCAGAGCCATAGTAAATGAACCAAAGGTTCTTCTTTTGGATGAGCCTCTTGCAGCTCTTGATTTAAAGCTTCGCAAAGGAATGCAGCTCGAGCTTAAAAATATGCAGAAAGAATTGGGCATCACCTTCCTTTATGTAACCCACGATCAGGAAGAAGCTTTAACAATGTCCGATACAATCGTCGTTATGAAAGAAGGCACAATTCAGCAGATAGGAACACCGACAGATATCTATAATGAACCCCAAAATGCCTATGTGGCAGATTTTATAGGTGAAAGCAATATAATTCCCGGTATTATGAAGGACGATTGCCTGGTTAATATATTCAACACAGATTTTGAGTGTGTCGATAAAGGCTTTGAAAAAAACGAATCAGTTGATGTTGTTATCCGACCGGAAGATATTTATATCTTAGAGCCTGAAAAGGGCAAGGTTGCAGGAATTGTTGAATCTGTAATCTTTAAAGGTGTTCATTATGAAATGCTTATCGACTCCTGCGGATATAAATGGCTTGTTCATGATACTGCAAAATTTGAAGTGGGCGAAGAGGTAAGCCTTTTTGTAAAACCCTTTGATATTCACATTATGAAAAAAATCTGAATAAAGGGAGTAAGTTGATGTATAAAAAATCACTTTCATATCCTCATCTTGTGTGGATGACGCTTTTTGTCGTTGCACCGATGATAATAATTCTCATATATGCGTTCACCGTAACAAATGAC
>JAFSBJ010000228.1 GCA_017437345.1 Clostridia bacterium
CTTGGTGAAAACATTGAAGAAGCAAAAGAAATGCTTGCTGATTCCGGGCTTGATAAAGAAGAAAAATCAATGATAGAAGAAGAAATGGCAGAAAGCAAAAAGCTTATTGAAATCGTTAAGGAAGAATTAAAAATTCTTCTTCTTCCCAAAGACCCGAATGATGATAAAAATGTTATCATTGAAATCCGTGGGGGAACAGGTGGCGACGAGGCAGCGCTTTTTGCATCTGACCTTTTAAGAATGTATTCCATGTATGCAGAAACAAAACGCTGGAGGGTTGAAATTCTTTCATCCAATGAAACAGATATTGGAGGATTTAAAGAAGTCACATTTTCCATAAGCGGTGATATGGCATACAGCCGACTGAAATTTGAAAGCGGTGTTCATCGTGTGCAGCGAATTCCTTCCACAGAATCAGGCGGAAGAATTCATACCTCCGCCGCAACTGTTGCAGTTCTTCCCGAGGTTGAAGAGGTTGAGGTTGAAATAAATCAGAATGATTTAAGAATTGATGTTTTCAGAGCAGGAGGCCCCGGCGGACAATGCGTCAACACAACCGACTCCGCTGTGAGAATAACCCATATTCCAACCGGTGTTGTTGTTTCATGTCAGGATGAAAAATCCCAGCATAAAAACAAAGATAAAGCTATGAAAATTCTTCGTTCAAGAGTTTATGATATGATGATTCAAAAACAAAATGACGCCATAAGTCAGGAAAGAAAGAGTCAGGTAGGCTCAGGTGACAGAAGTGAGCGTATCAGAACATATAACTATCCTCAGGGAAGGGTAACTGATCATAGAATCGGACTCACAATTCATCGTCTTGATTCGGTTATGAATGGTGACCTTGACGAGATTATTGATGCTCTCATAACAAATGATCAGAGTGAAAAACTCAAAATGAACGAATAGGGATGCACTACCTATGATAACTAAAATAATTAATAAAGATAAAATAACAGATGCGGCAAAATGCCTTGAAAATGGCGGAACTGTTGTTTTCCCAACAGAAACTGTTTATGGTCTTGGTGCTGATGCATTTAATCCTG
The DNA here is from genome assembly GCA_017437345.1 of Clostridia bacterium. The sequence continues at coordinate 1,050 of JAFSBJ010000228.1, forward strand.
AAGCAATAAAAAAAATATACATAGCAAAGGGTAGACCTTCGGATAATCCGCTTATTGTTCATATATCAGATATATCTCAACTTGAGCTTTTGGCAAAAACCATAACACCCAATGCAGAAATCTTAATAAAGAATTTCTGGCCGGGACCATTAACTCTTATTTTCGAAAAAAAAGAAAATGTTCCCGATGAGGTTACAGCAGGATTAAACACCGTTGCTGTGAGATATCCCTCAAATAAAATTGCAACAGAGCTCATCTCTGAAAGCCATGTTTTAGTTGCAGCTCCCAGTGCTAATCTTTCGGGTAGTCCAAGCCCCACAATATGTGAAGATGTTGTTTCAGATCTTAATGGAAGAGTTGATTATATAATCGATGGAACAGGATGTGAAATCGGTCTTGAATCCACCGTTGTTGATGTTTCAGGTGATGAAACGATTATCCTTCGTCCCGGCGGCATTACTCTCGAAATGATACAAGAGTATATCCCTCAGGCAAAACTCGACAGCGGACTTATTGATGAAAATGCAGTTCCCAAATGTCCCGGTTTAAAATATAAGCATTATTCACCTAAAGCAAAGCTTATAGTGGTGCAGGGAAAAGCAGATAGTGTAAGAAATTATGTAGCTTCGCAGCTTTGTCTTAATCCCGGAGCAGGGGTTTTAACCTATGGTAAAACCGACTGCTATAAAAATGCCGGTCTTGTTATAAATGCAGGAAGCAATATGGATGAATATGCCCATAATTTATTTTCTGCATTAAGAACTTTTGATAAAAAAGGAATTCCGCTAATATATGCCGAATTTAACATAGAGAATGGAATCGGCGTTGCTGTGAGAAACAGATTGTATAAAGCAGCGGCTCATAATATTATTGAGGTATAATATGAAGATATTGTTTGTATGCACAGGGAATACCTGCCGAAGCCCGATGGCTCAAGCTCTGGCATCTCATCTGGCAGAAAAAATGGATATTCCGATAGAAGCTGATTCTGCAGGACTTATGGTTATCCCCGGTTCTAAGGTCAGCAAATATTCAGTTGATGCAATGATGGAATTGGGTATCGACATATCTTCACATTCTCCCAAAGCCATCACACCAGAGCTTTTAGATAGTGCAGACCTTATTCTCACCATGACAAAATCGCAAAAGGATTTAATAATAAAATCTATTCCATTTTATAGTGAAAAGGTAAAGAGTCTTGGTGAATATATCATAAATGGCGACATTGCCGATCCATATGGTGCTGATTTTAATACCTATAAAGAATGTGCATCACAGATAAAGGATGCAATTGTAAGTTTATATGAAAGAACAGATTTTAATGAATAATATATTCTTTGATAAATTAAAAGAAGAATATCTTGATAGTCTTACAGAACTTGAAAATAAATGCTTTTCAATTCCCTGGAGCAGAAAGCTCTTTGAAGGCGATATATCAAATGATAAAGCATATTATGTTCTTGTTGTTTCAGATAATAGAGTTATCGGCTATGGCGGACTATATAAGGTTCTGAATGAAGCAGATATAACAAATATCGCAGTTCATCCGGATTTTCGCCGACAAGGTCTTGCAGATAAAATACTTTTAGATATTTTTAATCATTGCAAGTCAAATGGTATAAAGAAAATTCATCTTGAAGTAAGAGAATCAAACATACCGGCCATAAGGTTATATGAAAAAAGAGGCTTTGTGAAGCTTGGAGAAAGAAAGAATTATTATTCAGATAATCACGAAACAGCCATACTTATGACAAGGAAAACAGAGGAAGTGGAATAAATGCCTTTGATTCTTGCAATAGAATCTTCCTGTGACGAAACTGCAGCCGCTGTTGTTAAAGACGGCAGAGAGGTTTTGTCAAATGTTATATCGTCACAGATAGAAATACACAAAAAATTCGGCGGAGTTGTGCCGGAGGTTGCCTCAAGAAAGCATCTTGAAGCAGTCAACACAGTAATAAAAAAAGCTATAGAGGATGCCTCAGTAACATACGACGACATCGACTATATTGCAGTCACCTACGCACCCGGTCTTGTGGGAGCGCTTTTGGTTGGTGTTTCTGCAGCGAAAGCTCTTAGCTTCGCTCTTAATAAACCCCTTATACCCGTTCATCATATAAGAGGACATATAAGTGCTAATTATATTGAGCATAAAGATTTAAAACCGCCTTTTGTCTGTCTTGTTGCATCCGGTGGACATAGCCATATAATTTATGTTAAAGACTACACAGACTACGAAATTTTAGGTCAGACAAGAGACGATGCAGCAGGAGAAGCCTTTGACAAGGTTGCAAGAGTTCTGGAGCTTGGTTATCCGGGAGGTCCCGAAATAGACAAGCTGTCAAAAAAAGGCAATCCAAAAGCAATAAGCTTTAAAAAAGTAAAATTTGCTGATAGTCCATATGATTTTAGCTTCAGCGGAATAAAAACAGCTGTTATAAATTATTGTCATAATGTTATTCAGAAGGGTGAAGAACTTAACAAAGCCGATGTAGCAGCAAGCTTTCAGCAAAGCGTGTGTGAAGTTATGGTTGATAATCTTCTTGCCGCCGCCAGGGAAAAGGGGTGCAAAAACATCGCTCTTGCCGGTGGAGTGGCTTGCAATTCAGCTCTTCGCAATGAACTTGAATCACGAAAAGAAGATTGCAGTATTTTTTATCCTTCTCCTATATACTGCACCGATAATGCCGCTATGATAGGGTGTGCCGCATATTACGAATCACTTGCAGATAATTTTGCAGATCTTTCGCTCAATGCCATTCCTTATCTTGGAATAAATTTAAAATAAGCAGGAGGTTATGAAATGAAAAAGAATCTCAAAAAATTACTTGCAGTATTACTTGCTGCAGCAATGACACTTTCGATGTGTCTGACAGCAGTTGCATCGGTATTTCCTGATGTAACAGATGAAAACTATCCATGGGCAATTGATGCCATTGAAGCAATGGCAGAAGAAGGCATAATTAAAGGCTACGACGATGGCACCTTCAACCCCGCAAAAACTGTTTCAAAACTTGAATCTCTTGTTCTTATTTCAAGAATTCTTGGTTTTAATGACGACATTAATTCCGGTCTTGTTTCTGCTGCATGGGATAAATACGGCGAAGAAATATCCAAATATGATCTCAACTATGGCCAGGATGAAATAGCTTATCTTCTCATTAAAGGTGTTTTACTCGAAGAAGAATTGGAAGAATATATCGATGAGCTTCATCGCAACGACGGGTTAAAGCGTTATGAGGTTGCAGTTCTTTTAACAAAAGCTCTTGATGCTGTTAAACTGCTCAGTAATGACGATGTTAGCAATCTTGCATATGAAGACAATGCCGACATCCCTGCATCTGCTAAAAAGCATGTTGCATATATTTCAAAAATCGGTCTTATGCAGGGCCTTGAAAACAACACTTTTGCTCCAAATGACACAGTAACAAGAGCCCAGGCTGCACTTGTTCTTTATAAACTTCAGGATATGACCTCATATGTATATGAAAAAGGTATTGTATCCGGTGTTGATCAGAAAACCAGAACAATAAAGCTTCAGTGCAATGATGGCGAAACTGTTTCTCTCACAGCATCCTCAGGAACAATTATGAGATATAATGGTGAAAGCATCATAATCAATGATATTGAAGTTGGTCTTGAAGCTGTTGTAACCTATAAAGATGAAAGTGTTTATGCAATTGACTTTACTGATGCTTTAATTGATGAAATTGTATACGGTGCTTTTGTAAGCTCAGCAAAATCAACTGTAAATGGCACAACCATCATAGTAAATGAACTTGGCGAATTTGATACTGATGTTGATAAAACTAAAAAGACAACATATAAAGTAAGTGAAGATGCAATCATAACCTATAATGACACCACATGTTCACTCACAAGTCTTAAAGCAGGATATTATCTTAAGCTTACTGTTGAAAAGGGTGTTGTAACTGTTATCGATGCAAAAGCAAGCGCATCAAAAATCAGCGGAAGAGTTAACAAAGTTATTCTTGAACCTGTTTATATGCTCAGCATTGAAGATAAAGACGGTGTTATAAAAGATTATCTTGTTTCTTCAACCGTAACAGTTAAAAAGAATGCAACAACTGCAACAGCAAGAGACATTCTTGAAGGAGACAGCGTATCTCTCGGCCTTAGCTACGATAGAATAACAGATATATCAGCAATGAGCAAAACAACAAATAAATCAGGTATCATCAAAGAAGTTGTAATTTCTTCAACACCGAGAATAACAATTTCATATGATGGAAATGACATCTCTTATGCAATAACCAACAGCGCAAGCATAAAAGTAGGGGACAATGCAGCAACCTTCTATGATTTAAGAGTTGGTATGAGTGTTAAATACACTTTAGAGAGCGACACTATCGTTTCTCTCCAGACAACAGCCAATAGCACTGTAACCACCTGGGAAGGAACAGTTGTTCTTGTTAATGCATCTTATGACCTTATTCAGATAACATTTGTAGACAGCGTAACCGGTGCAACAAGAAATGAATCAGTATTCGTTAAGAAAAATGCTTCAATTGTTGATTATGCAACCCAGAAAGATAAAAAACTTTCCGCAATCAAACCCGGTGCAAAAGTATCTGTAACAGGTTCACTTGTTTCCGGTATATTTGAAGCAGGAACAGTTGTTATAATTGGCTGATTATAATTATTAAATAATATATAAAGCATAAATTAACCGACCCCGGAGGCCTGATATACATTCAGCGTCCGGTGGTCGGTTTTTGGGTTCTATAGCAAATGTAGGGGTTTGCTATGCAAGGGGATTCTTCGCTAACGCTCAGAATGACACTAACGCAGTGTTTTAAAAAATTAAATTGTCATTCTGAACATAGTGAAGAATCTCAAACCCAAACATTTAGAAAAGAACCGATTTTTGTGTGTTTACAGCAGATAATCCGCCTGTTTTGCATAAATCACTTGCTATTATTTGCCGGTGATGATAATATAATAATAGCTCATTAAAAGTATTTTATCTGTTGAAAGTGTGGGTATAATATGAAATTTTTACATTTATCAGATCTTCATATCGGAAAAAGAGTAAACGAATATTCAATGCTTGAAGATCAGGAATATATATTAAATCAGATATTAAATATCATAGATAAACAAAAGCCTGATGGCATAATAATTGCAGGGGATATATATGATAAATCCGTTCCTTCTGCAGAAGCTGTGGCTTTGTTTGATGATTTTCTTGTAAGTCTTTCTGAAAGAAAATTATATGTTTTTGTTATCAGCGGAAATCACGACTCTCCCGAGCGCATTGCCTTTGGCGGCAGGCTTATGGAATCCAGCAGGATATATATGTCACCTGTGTATGATGGTGAAATAAATCCTGTAACCCTTGAAGATGAATATGGAAAAATTAATATCTGGATGCTCCCTTTCGTTAAGCCTGTTCATATCCGCAGATTCAATGAAGATATAGAAATCACTTC
>JAFSBJ010000229.1 GCA_017437345.1 Clostridia bacterium
AGGCCATGCCACAGAAAATATTAAAAAAGGAGAGCATGTTCACACACATAATGTTAAAACAAATCTTTCAGGTAATCTGAGCTATACATACAATTACAAGGATTATGGCATAAAACAGGCAGCGTCGGATTTATGCTTTGAAGGATATGTCAGAGAAAATGGCGATGTTGGAATAAGAAACGAAATATGGATTATAAATACTGTTGGATGCGTTAACAAAACTGCTCAGATTCTTAGCGAAAAAACAGGGGCAAGATATTTCCCCCACCCCTTTGGTTGCTCACAGCTCGGGTGTGACCAGAAAACTACGCAGCTTATACTAAAAGGAATGGTCAATCACCCCAATGCGGCAGGAGTTCTTGTTTTGGGGCTTGGCTGTGAAAACAACAACATAAAGGTTTTCAAAGAAATCCTTGGGGATTACAATGAAAAAAGAGTGAAGTTTTTAGTTTGTCAGGACTATGAGGATGAAATTGAAGAAGGCATAAGATTAATAAATGAATTAAAGGAATATGCCAGAGGCTTTAAAAGAGAAAAGATAAACATTTCAAAGCTCAGAATCGGACTTAAATGCGGCGGAAGCGACGGTTACAGCGGAATAAGCGCCAATCCGCTTGTGGGTTCTCTTTCAGACAGACTTATATCTCACGGAGGAAGCTGTATTTTAACTGAGGTTCCTGAGATGTTTGGGGCTGAGCATCTTTTAATGGAGAGATGCGAAAACAGAGAAATATTTGAAAAGACAGTAAAGCTTATTAACGATTTTAAAGACTATTACACAAGACACAATCAGGTTATATACGAAAACCCTTCCCCCGGCAACAAAGAGGGCGGAATTACTACCCTTGAGGAAAAATCGCTTGGATGTGTTCAGAAGGGTGGACTTGGAAAGGTTGTGGATGTTTTAAATTATGGAGATACCATTTCAAAAAATGGATTGTCGCTACTTAATGGGCCCGGAAATGACATTGTGGCAGTTACAAATCTTATGGCTTCAGGAGTGCATATGATACTCTTTACAACAGGAAGAGGCACCCCCCTTGGAAGCGCTGTCCCAACGGTTAAGATATCCACAAACAAAAACCTTGCAGTAAAAAAGAAAAACTGGATTGACTTTGATGCTTCACCTGTTCTGACCACAACAACTATGGAGAATTTGACAGATAGTTTATTGGAATATATAATAAAGGTAGCTTCAGGAGAAGAAACAAAAAATGAAATTAATGGTTACAGAGAAATTTCGATTTTTAAAGACGGAGTTACTCTATAAAGGAGAAAAATTATGGGAATTATAAACGACAAATTTATGCTGAAAAACAAAACAGCTAAAAAATTATTTGAGAAATTCGCAAAGGATTTACCTATTATTGACTATCACTGCCACATATCACCTCAGATGATAGCTGAAGATTACAAATTTAAAAATGCATATGAACTGTTTTTGGGCGGAGACCACTACAAATGGAGACAGATGCGTTCAAATGGAATTGATGAAAGAATGATAACCGGCGACGGAGACGAATTTGAAAAATGGCTTGGATTTGCAAAAACAATTAAGAGATGCATCGGGAATCCTCTTTATCACTGGACAAGCCTGGAATTAAAAAGGTATTTTGGAATTGATACTCCCCTCACCGAAAAAACTGCAAGACAAATCTGGGACAAATGCAATGAGCTTTTGGCAAGAGATGATTTTTCGGCTCAGAATCTTATAAGAAAATCAAATGTGGAGGTTATATGCACAACAGATGACCCTGCAGATGATCTTAGATATCACAAGGAAATAAGAGAGCAGAATTTTGAAACAAAGGTACTTCCCACATTCCGACCTGACAAAGCTGTGAACATTGAAAAGGACGATTTTCTGCCATATATTAAAGCTAATGGAATTGAGAGCTTTGAAAAGCTTACTGATTGGATTAAAGAAAGAATTGAATTCTTTAACGATAATGGGTGCAGACTTTCAGACC
>JAFSBJ010000230.1 GCA_017437345.1 Clostridia bacterium
ATAATCATATCCTTTTAATCTTGTTGGTTTTCTTTTTGGCAGTTCCATATTTTACTATCTTCAATTTTCCTCTTCGAGATTTTCCAAAGCAACCTTTACAGCCTCAATAACAAATGCGGTAAATGTGCAATTCTTTCCTTCGATAGCCTTTTCCACATTTTCAATTATATCGTTTGGAAATCTTATACATTTATTTGTTGTCGGGGGAATAGATGGTATTTTAAAATTTTTCATATAATCACCTCTGCAATACAATTATATGGTCTTTTTACATCCTCCATATCATCTTCAAAAACTCTTCTTCATCTATAACTCTTACTCCCAGAGCATTTGCCTTGTCAAGCTTTGAGCCGGCTTCCTCTCCTGCAATAACAAGAGAGGTCTTTTTTGAAACAGAGCCTGAAACCTTGCCACCGTTTTTCTCTATAATGTCGGCGGCTTCTTTTCTTCCCATTGAAGAAAGGGTACCCGTTAGGACAACTGTCATTCCTTCAAAAACATTTCCGAGAGCTTCCTGAGCGGTATATACTGTGTTGACACCTGCCGCCTTCATTCTCTCAATCATATCTCTTACATGCTCCTGGGAGAAATAATCTATAACGCTTTTTGCCATTATACTGCCCACATCGTCTATATCGGTGAGTTCTTCCTCGGTAATATCAAAAAGAGCATCAATATTTTTTATCCTTGCGGCAATAAGCTTTGCCGCACCAAGACCGATATGCCTTATACCAAGGGCATATAAAAGCTTTGACAAGTCATTATTTTTTGATTTTTCAATTGCGGCAATCAGGTTTTCGCTGCTCTTTTCCCCCAGCTTGTCCATTGCGGCAATATCTTCCTTTTTAAGATAATATATGTCGGCGCTGTTTTTTATAAGTCCGCTTTCCAGAAGCTTTGAAACTATGGAAGAGCCCATACCATCTATATCCATAGCATCCCTTGACACAAAGTGTGTTATTGTTCGCTCTATCTGAGCGGGGCAGTCGGCTCCTGTGCAGCGATAGGCTGCTTCTCCTTCATCTCTTTTAACCAAAGCACCGCAAACCGGGCAGAAAAGAGGCATATTAAATTCCTTTTCGCTGCCATCTCTTTTATCCTTTACAACGCTTAAAACCTCAGGGATAATGTCGCCTGCTTTATAAACAATGACCTTATCGCCGATGCGGATGTCTTTTTCTCTTATATAGTCCATATTATGAAGGGTAGCGCGGCTCACAAAGGTTCCGGCAAGGGTGACTGTGTCAAATTCGGCATTGGGAGTTAAAACTCCGGTTCTTCCAAGCTGAACCACAATGTCTCTTATTGTGGTTTCTTTTTTTTCAGCAGGATATTTATAGGCAATCGCCCATTTTGGTGTTTTGGCAGTTGAGCCAAGGGAAATCCTGTCGGCAAGGGAATTAACCTTTATAACAGCTCCGTCTATGTCATAAGAAAGGCTCTGCCTTTTTTCTCCGATTTTTTCTATTTCTTCAATTGCTTCATCAATGGTTACAAATTCTTTCTGATTTGAAATAACCTTGAAGCCTGCTTTTCTTAAAAACTCAAGGCCTTCCAGATGGGAATTTATATCATATCCCTCTATCTGCTGGATGTTGAAAACAAAAATATCCAGTCCTCTTTTTGCGGCAATGCCCGAATTAAGCTGTCTAAGAGAGCCTGCGGCGGCATTGCGCGGATTGGCAAAGGTTTGCTCACCGTTTAATTCTCTTTCGGCATTTAAGCGTTCAAACTGCTTTTTGGGCATAAAAACCTCGCCCCTTACTTCAAGATAACTAACGGGAACTGAAAGCTTCAAGGGAATAGACATAATAGTTTTTAAATTTTCGGTAACATCTTCTCCTGTGTTCCCGTCGCCCCTGGTTGAACCTCTCACAAACTGAGAATCTCTGTATTCAAGAGAAACAGAAAGACCGTCAATTTTTTCTTCAACGCAGTAGGGCGCATTTTTCCCAAGAGCCGATTTAACTCTTTCATCAAAGCTTCTCAGCTCATCAAAGCTGAAGGCATCCTGGAGAGATTGCATCTGCACCCTATGCTCCACAGTTTCAAAGCCATCTAAAATCTTCCCGCCTATTTTCTGGCTTGGGGAATCGGGGCTTATTAAAGAAGGGTCGTTTTCCTCCATCTCAATAAGACGCCTCATAAGCCTGTCATATTCGGCATCGGTTATTTCGGGATTATCGAGAACATAGTATCTGTGGCTATGATAGTTAAGCTGCTCTTTTAACTGCTCGTATTCTTTATTCATATTTCCTCCACCAAAACAAACCTCTTTGTTTTGCTTCCGTCTGCAAGAATAATTTCCTCGTTCCACATAGATGCAGGTCTTACCCAGATGTCACCATCACCGTAAAGAGCTTTATAAACCACCATTTCTTCAAGGGTTTCGCTGTGTTTTGCCAAAGACAAAAGCTCATATTCATTCCCCTTATAGTGGCGGTATCTGCCTTTTTTTATTTCCATTTTACTCCACTCTTTCAGCTTTTTTTATTTTTACTTCCTTTAATGGAACATCGTTGGCATCGGTTCCTTCTGAAAGAAAGCTGTCAATAGTTTCCATTCCTTCTGTCACATAGCCAAAGGCGGCATAGTCACCATCTAAATGAGTCTGCCTGCCATAGCAAATGAAAAACTGTGAGCTTGCTGAGTCAGGCTCTGGGGTTCGCGCCATGGAAACAACACCTCTGAAATGGCGGAGATTATTTTCCACTCCGTTTGAGGAAAATTCACCTTTGATATTTCCTGCAGGGTCATTTCCCTGATTTACAGGGTCAAAAGCACCGCCCTGAGCCATAAAACCGGGGATGACTCTGTGGAAGGTGAGTCCGTCATAAAATCCTTCCTCAACAAGGGAGAGAAAATTTTCAACAGTTATTGGAGCAACCTTGGGATACACCTCTATCACAAAGCTCTGCCCATCGGTCATGGTGAATTCCACTTTTTTTGCACCGTCTTTATCTATCACATCAAGAAAGTTTTCCTCTGTTACATCTTCCATCTGCTGCGTGCCAAGACTGCCATATTCTCCGGGATTAATATAGGGTGGAGTGATATATGGCCAGATAACAACAAGAACAATTGCCACAATCACAGCCAGCATAACTCCAACTGCAATATAGTTTTTCTGCTTCTGGGTGAATCTACCATTCTTCTTTTGTTTTTTCTTATCTGCTTTAATCTTCATTTTTAATTTTTCCTCTCTAAAATATATTCAAGTGCTTTTTTAGCATTAAGGTTTTTGGGGCTTTCGCTGTCTTTTTCAAGATAATTGCGCAAAGCGAAATACATTCCCTCTGTTTCGATTCCAAGTTCATATAAAACAGGATGACCGTCTGCCGGAATTGCATATATGCTTCCGTCTTCATAGGCAAGGCATTTTTCCGAAGGAATATCATATTTTTCAGAAAGCTCTGTTATATCTGCAAAGCTCTCGTCAACTGCATAGCTTATAAGGGTTTCTTTTCCAAGAATATAAAAAAGATTTTCTCCCGATATAATCTCCACCTGAATCTGCTCGGGAACCTGCTGCTCAATCATTTTTTCCTTTGAAAGGGGAATAACTATTGCCTTTGTGTTTATTGTGATTTCACCGTCGCCATTGGCATCGGTGGTAACACCGGCATTTCTTATTTCCTCTGCAAGACCGGGAAGCTTTTCCGACACAACCTCTTTACCCACATACATTATCCCAAGGTCAGTTTCCTGCCTTTGAGAGCACTGCATAAGGGTTAGCACAAAAAAGACCACAATAAATACTATTGCGGCAATTTTGAGCCAGTTGTAGTAAAGATAGTTTTCAAATTTTTTAATGTCCATACTATACCTCTTTCTTCCCCCGCGTTTTATATTTGCAAAGCCGCTTTTTATGCGTCTTTCCATTCTTTGAAATCCTTCTATTAAAATAGGGCAGAAAAACTATTTTTTAATATGCTTTTCAATTCCCTTCAAAACCATTGGAGCTAAAATCATGCAGACCACAGCTTCTCCTATGCCAACTGTTATGCATAAATACCACCAGGCATCTCCCAGCCCATAGGCATATTTAAGAACAAAGGGAACAATTATTGCATTTGATACCACAGGACAAAGACTTGCAAGGAGCCTTTTTTTCTTTAATTTCTGTGTGGCAATGGCGGCAATAAGAGTTGCCAGAGAACCAAACACCACATCCCACATGGCGCACCCTGTTAAAACATTTGATAAAAGACAGCCTATGAATAATCCCCCGATGCTTTCAGGAAATATCACAGGAAGAAGAGTTAGCGCTTCGGAAAGGCGAAACTGAATTGCTCCGCTTGCCAGCCCCATAATATTTGATACCATTGTTAAAACGATATATAACCCGGCAATAAGAGAAGCTCTGGTTATTATTTTTGCTTTTGTGTTCATTTTTTTATGTCCTTTCTAAATCAATAATACAAAAATCTGTATATCTTTTCTCTTTTTTCAACTGTTCTTACATAATTCCGGGTTTCTTTAAAGGGTATTCTAAAATCCTTTCCCGATTTTTTGGAATCTCTGAGCCATTTTGCCACATTACCCTCCCCGGCGTTATATGCCGCTAATGCAAGGCTTTTATCGCCAAATTTTTCCAGAAGATAATGCATATATGCACAGCCGGTTTCTATATTAAGGGATGGCAAGTATAGGCTTTTGCCATCTGACTCTATTTCATATTTTTCAATACACCATTTTGCAGTTTCTTCCTTTAGCTGCATAAGTCCTTTGGCATCCTTAAAGCTGACAGCATCTTTTTGGAATTTACTTTCAGCGCTTATTATCGCCATCACAAATTCTTCTCTGAGGCCATATTTTTTGCTGAACATATTTATTTCATCCACATATTTAACAGGATAAAAGCATTTTAATGCCGGTTTAAATAAAGAAAAGCATATGGCTGATGCTGCGATTAAGCAAAATGCTATGTAGAATATTTTTGAGTTTTTCCACGATGCAAAATTCATTTGCAGATGCTCCTTATTATTTTTTCGGCTTTTTTTATTGCTTCTTCCCGGGTTGAATTATTTTCTATTATAAAGTGGCAGTTTTTTCGGTAGAAATCATCATCCTTCTGAGATAAAATGCGATTTAATGCACTTTCCCTGTCGAGACCGTCTCTTTTGCATATTCTATTTAGTCTTAAATCTCTTTTAGCAATAACCCCCACCACATAATCACATTCTCTGTGAAGCTCTGCTTCAAAAAGGGTTGGGGCATCTAAAAGAAGCTTTTTATGTTTGCTTTCTTCAATCTGTTTTTTTGTGTGTTCTAAAATATATTTATACACAATTTTATTTAAAATATCAAGCTTTTCTTTATTTGCAAAAACAATTGAGCCAAGCTTTCTTCTTTCAAGCTCTCCGTCGTTTGTGAGAATACCTTCTCCAAAGGCACAAACAAGCTCACAAAGACATTCGGACCCCCTTTTATATATTTCTCTTGTAACCTTGTCATAGTCTATAACCTCAAAGCCGGAGGCTTTAAAGTATTCTGAAATCATTGTTTTTCCGGTGCCTGTGCCTCCGGTTAAGCCCACAATCATAGCTTTTCTCCTTGTTATTTTCTCTTAATAATTACTCCATGTTTTTAATAACTAGAATATTACTCTTCATTATTCTCAGCAGAATATATCCAATCATCTTTATTTATTTTGCTAAATGCTACATTCACTTCTTTAGGTGCCTTTAACTTAAGATAATCTTTACAAAAAATATATGTTTCTTCTGGTGATGGCTCTTTATTCGAAAACTGCTTCAAAAAAACCTCTTTAAATTCTTCATATTCTGCCGGATCTGCCGACCCCTCATCGTTAAACCAAAATGGATTTAATCCACTTAAATAATTTCCTAAAATTTCATTAGGAGCTTCATCATACATTACATCTAATGCATCAAACATTAAAACAAATACATCATACACTAACATAATTCACAGCCTCACTTTCTACTTTTATATTTTCTATTGCGCGGTGTCGGATTTCTATTCAGTCCAGTATCTTCATCCCACGAACGCGGCGTGTTGTTACGACCACCTTCGTTAATTTTTCCATTTTGACTTCTTGTCCAAACCTGACGCCCTTTCTCATCCATTTGAACATGCCATTGATTGCCGAATCTATCAGTACCA
>JAFSBJ010000231.1 GCA_017437345.1 Clostridia bacterium
GACTGTATAACTTTTGATTTTGATGGAAATACATATTATTTGCCTAACAGATATATTGTTGGAGAAACAGATGATAGTTTTGATGTTATAGATGACAAATTCAGGATTATTTCGTCAGCATATATTAGAGCAGAAAAACAGGATGGGAAAATTATACTAAAAAGAGCATGAAACTTTTGTCATCTAAACCATTCGGATATTCCAAAAAAAGAACGCAATCTGCGTTCTTTTTTTTGTGTTTGTGTCCTGCGGACACAAAATGAAGTTGTGCTTCACCCAAATGATGTGATGCTTTGCATCATGATGTTACACCTTCGGCGTAAAATTTGTCATATTTTGTTGACAGTATTTTTAAGATATGATAAAATTTCAATAAACAAATATGAAAATAAGGGGGAGCATATGTTAGATTATCAAGTATTCATAAGCTACCGCAGAGATGGCGGAGAATACCTGGCGGGCCGCATATCAGATAAACTTCGTGAACACGGATATAGTGTTTTTTATGATGTGGAATCAATGAGATCAGGTAAATTCAATGAGCAGCTTCTTGATGCAATTGATATGAGCGAAGATTTTTTGCTGATTCTTCCTCCGAATGGCCTTGATCGGTGCAAAGATGCCGATGATTGGGTGAGACAGGAAATAGTTCATGCCATCAAAAACCATAAAAACATCATTCCTGTTATGATGAGAGGTTTCGCTTTTCCTGATACCTTGCCCGAAGAAATAGATGACATAAGGATTTATGAAGGTGTTATGGCATCATCAGATTATTTTGACGCTGTTATAAGCAAAATAGAGTCGCTTCTTCTGAGTAAGAAAAATGCTGTGAGCTTAAGTAGTCAGATGATAGCTGTAGATAATTTTATAAAAAGCGGACTTTATTCTCAGGCTCAGAATCTTTTGCAGCAGTCTCTTCTTTCAGACCCGTCAAATGATAAGGTGTATTTTTATCTTGCAGTTTGCATTTTAAATGGCAAGCGCCCGTTCTTGCTCCAGAAGAATATAATCGAACAGGCTATATCATATTTAACCGGCGCAGTTTCCATGAATCCTGATCCGCTATACTATTATTTTATTGCTTACCTGAAATATGATTTTTATTCTCTCAAGTTTTTGAGAACAGATCCTGATTATACATCGTTTTACAACATGGCATATAATCATGGAATAACAAATGAACAGATACATAATCTCTTTAGCCTGTTAAAGGCTGAAAAGCCTGCAATTTTTTAAGGCAAAAAATGTGGTGGAATAAATAGGGGGTATATCATGGTTAATATTGATCGCAACTTAGTTAAGCGTTATTTTGTTGGTAAAAAGCAGATTGGTCCTGTAATCACAATGATTTTAGGCCTTATAACTATTATTTTGGGTGCTGATTCTTCCGGGTTTATTGGTGGATTGGGTGTTGCAATAATCATAGCAGGCATTGTGTGGTTTTTGTTTAATAAATTTGCAATAGACACCCGTGCGGAAACCGAGGTTGATAAGGCAAGAGAACTTGAAATTTCTCTGGCAAGGCAAAGAGCATATCATAAGCTTAATATTATAGATGACCAGGTGAAACAGGTTGAACCTGTTGTTGTATCAGGTCGTGGCTTTGAACCCGAATCACCAACCTCACAGCTTCTTGATGTGTCAAAGGGTATTCTAGGCCTGTTTAAAAAGAGACTCATCAATAAATCTGATGACCCGATTTTAATGAGTAAAATAGGTTCAGATAATAGCTACAGATCGTCTCTTATAAGTGTAACTGTGTTTATGTTTGGTGAACAACAGCTCTACATTTACTATTCATATATAGATTTAACAACAGGTCTGGTTTACTCAGAAGGAACACACGAATTCTTCTATAGCGATATATGTTCTCTTTCATTTATGCAAGACAGAGAAAAAGTGTTCAATCTAAGAACAAAAAAATATGAGAGACATCTCTTTGAATGTGTCAAAGTTTATACAAGTGGAAGCCACTACACAGCTCACCTGTCAACTGAAATTGATAAATCAATAGTTGAAAGTCAGTTTGCTGGTATGAGAAGTCTTATAAGAGACAGAAAGAATTCTAATTAATTAAATCACACACAACCACATAAAAAGCAGAAGCGAAAAAGATAACGCTTCTGCTTTATTTTATAATATAGGAAATTGCGCGCAAAGCGTGCGCAATTTTGCTTATTTCAAAAAATTATACCTTTTTGCCCCCAAGAATGGGGGCTAGGGGGTTGAAGTGTTGTAAACACTTTTTTACTGTATAGGAATTTGCGTTCCTATACAGTAAAAAAATTGATTATATTGCCGTGCAAAATTTTTTGAAAAGCTTTGCTTTTCAAAAATGCACATGGCTTAAGAAAAGCGATATTGCTCCGCACTTCCGCCGCAGGCGGTGCGGCGAAGCCGCTTTTCTTGTTTGCCAACTTACAGCAATTTAATTTTTCTTATAATCTCATTTCCAACCTCGCTTGTTGTGGCAGTTCCGCCAAGATCAGGTGTGAGCACCTTTTCTTCTGTAAGAACATCTTCAATGCAGGAAATAAGTTTTTCTCCCCAATCACTATGGCCGAAGAAATCAAGCATCTGACTTGCCGACCACACAGTAGCCAGCGGATTTGCTTTACCCTGCCCTGCAATATCAGGCGCCGAACCGTGAATAGGTTCAAACATAGACGGGAATTTTCTTTCAGGATTAAGATTAGCTCCTGCCGCAAGTCCCATTCCGCCGGCAATAGCAGCACCAAGGTCTGTGAGAATATCACCAAATAGATTTGATGTTACAACAATTTCAAATCTTTTCGGATCTTTAACCATAAACATACTCGCCGCATCCACAAGATATGAATAGGTTTTAACCTCGGGATAATCTTTCCCCACCTCTTCAAAAATCTGATCCCAGAATACCATTGAATAATTAAGCGCATTGGCTTTGCTTATGCTTGTAAGGGATTTATTCTGAGCTTTTGCCATCTCATAAGCATACCTTATAACTCTTTCGCAGCCTTTCCTTGAAAAAACTCCATCCTGAATAACAACTTCGTTTTCCTTGCCCTTAAAGAGCCAGCTGCCGCTTCCTGCATATTCACCTTCGGTATTTTCCCTAACAAACACCATGTCAACATCTTCCGGTTTAATATCTTTTAATGGAGTAGGGGCTCCCTTTAATAATTTAACAGGTCTTAAGTTGATATACTGATCAAAGCTTTTTCTTATAACAAGGAGTAAATCCCATAAAGATATATGATCAGGCACACCCGGTGCACCAACTGCACCGAGAAACACAGCATCAAATTCTTTAAGCTTTTCAATTCCATCGTCAGCCATCATTTTTCCGGTTTCTTTGTAGTATTCACATCCCCATGGAAAATGTGTAAATTCTAATTTGAAGCTTCCGTCAATTTTTTCTATTTCCTTTAATACTTTAATTCCTTCGTCGATAACCTCAGGACCAATTCCGTCTCCGGCTATGACTGCAATTTTATGTATATTCATATTATCGCCTCCGTTTTTAGTATATCATCTTTATTCTTATATGTAAAATATATGTTTTATTAACAAATATAGGAATAAACTATATAATTATCAGATGGTGGTGAATAAATATGAATATTAATCATCTGAAATACTTTAATGCAGTCTGTGAATATGGAAAGGTTTCAACTGCAGCTTCTGTTCTTCATATTTCCCAACCTTCTCTTTCCGGTGCTATCAAGGAGCTTGAGCAGGAATTTGGCGTATCTCTTTTTAAAAGACAGCATAGCGGTATGATTCTTACTCCGGAAGGTAAGGTTTTTTATGAACTAACAAAAGACCTTACCTTCCGTGCCGAACAAATAAAGCATATAATGTCTGATATGGGCAACGAAAGAAAGCTCATTCGCCTTGGTGTTCCACCAATGATAGGTGCTTTAATTCTTCCTCATATGTTTGGTAGCTTTCAGAAAGAATATCCGGAAATTCAGCTTGAAATAGTTGAAAATGGGAGAGAAGAGCTTTTGTCAAAGCTGTCAGAAGGCTATCTTGATATGATTTTTATGCTTCATAATGAATCCTTTGATTCCGACTTTGTAACTCATAAAATAGCAGACCTTGAAATTGTTTGCTACACTTCAAAAGACAATCCGTTATCATTAAAAGAATGTATTACAGCCCGTGATCTTGAAAGTGTTCCTCTTGTAATGTTCAAGGATAGCTTTTTTCAAACAAAGAAAATCAAAAATTGGTTTTATTCAGCAGGTATAAAGCCAAATATTATTCTTCAGACCGATCAGCTTTCCACAGTTCAAAGCCTTGTTGCAAGCGATATTGCGGTAGGGTTTATGTTTAAAAAACTAATAAAAGGAGATAGTCACTATTCTTTTATTCCTACCATATCTCCAATATGTACCCAAATCAGCCTGGTTTGGCGAAAAGATATGCTTATGCCAAAATCAATTAATAAGATTAAAAACTATATTGATAAATTAAATCTATTTTGATTGCAGAGGTTCCCTATGAAAAAATACAATCGTTTAAAATATGCTTGCTACACCATAAACATATCAATGGCAATTGTTTCAAATATGCCGCCGCTTTTGTTTCTTATTTTCAGAAATGAATATAATATTTCATTTTCTTTTATTGGGTTTTTGATTCTTGTAAATTTTTTAACTCAGCTTGGCATAGACCTGATATTTTCGTTCTTTTCAAAATACTTTAATATCCCGGCCACAGTTAAATCAATGCCCTATATAACCTTTGCCGGTCTTTTAATATATTCTGTGTGGCCTGTTTTGTTTCCTCAGTCAGCTTCCATTGGTCTTTGCATAGGAACCGCTGTTTTTTCGGCTTCGGCAGGTCTTGCAGAGGTTTTAATAAGCCCAATAATTGCATCAATACCATCAGATGATCTCGACCGCGAAATGAGTAAGCTTCATTCGGTTTATGCATGGGGAGTGGTCCCTGTTATTCTTATAACAACCCTGTTTCTTTGTGTTTTTGGCTCTCACAACTGGCAGTATATTGTTTATTTCTTTATGCTTCTTCCGATTGTATCTGTTATTTTGTTTTCAAAAGTTACAGTCCCTGATATTGCATAACCCCAAAAGGCTTCCGGAGTTGTGAAATTTTAAAAAAATAAATCTGTGTTGCTTTATGTTTTTGCAATATTTTTCTGTGGTGCATCAGAATGTACTATGGCACAATGGGCATCAGGATATATCGAAAAAGCTCTTGGCATTAAAAAAATATATGGAGATGTTTTCGGTGTAACTTTGTTTTCTGTTATGTTGGGCATTGGAAGGAGCCTGTATGCAAAAAAAGGGAAGAATATAATGGCAGTTCTTGTCTATGGCACTCTTGGCGCAACCATATGCTATTTTATCTGTGCTCTTAGTCCTTGGAAACATCTTAATCTTATTGCCTGTATTCTCACAGGTCTGTTCACAGCGATGCTCTGGCCAGGATGTCTTGTTGTTTCTTCTGAAAAATTTCCTGAAAGCGGAGTACTGATATATGCTCTTATGGCAGCAGGTGGAGATATGGGAGCTGCTGTTGTGCCTCAGCTGGTCGGAATGGTCACAGACACCGTTATAAACTTTGATAGCTATTTTATATCACTTGGGATAAATCAACTTGCAATAGATGAAATTGCAATGAAATGCGGCATATTTATTTCTGCATTTTTTCCACTTGCAGCATTTATAACAATGCTTAAGATAAGAAAAATGAGAGATAGTAATAAAATTTGTCAAAATGAATTCAAATAATGCTTGTATCATATGGCAAAATATGTTACAATAATTAAATAACAATAAAGTAAAGGATGATTGTATAATGTCAAATGAAAAAAGAAGCAGCTTCACGGGTAAGCTTGGCTTTGTTCTTGCCGCTGCCGGTTCGGCAGTAGGTCTTGGTAATATCTGGCGCTTTCCATATCTTGCCGCAAAATATGGTGGCGGTATATTTCTTCTTGTGTATATTATTCTTGCTGTAACCTTTGGTTTTGCTCTTATGACAGCAGAAACAGCACTCGGAAGAAAAACAGGTTTAAGCGCTATTGAAGCATTTAAAAAGCTAAATAAAAAATATGCCTTTGTTGGCTACATAATTGCAGTTATTCCTGCAATAATTCTGCCATATTATTCAGTTATCGGCGGATGGGTTATGAAATATCTTTTTGCTTTTCTTTCGGGAAATGCTGTAAATGCTGCAAATGACGCGTATTTTGGCGGTTTTATATCCCAGACATGGCAACCGATTTTCTGGTTTATGCTTTATATAGGAGCCACAGCAATTGTTGTATTACTGGGTGTTGAAAAGGGAGTAGAAAGAGTCAGCAAAGTAATGATGCCGGTGCTTGTTATTTTGTCAATTTTTATTGCCGCATATTCAGTGTTCCTTCCCGGTGCATTCGACGGAGTGCTTTATTATATTCTTCCTGATTTTTCCAAATTTTCAGCAACAACAGTTCTTGCCGCTATGGGACAGCTCTTCTATTCAATGTCTCTTGCTATGGGTATTATGGTAACCTACGGTTCCTATATGAAAAAAGATGTAAATCTTGAATCCTCTGTTGGCCATATAGAACTCTTCGACACAGGTATCGCTTTTATGGCAGGTCTTATGATTATTCCTGCGGTATTTGTTTTTTCAGGCGGAACTCCTGAAGCCCTCGGCAAAGGACCAAGCCTTATGTTTGTTACACTTCCCAAGGTTTTTGAAAATATGATGGGCGGAACATTCATTGGCATATTATTCTTTGTTCTTGTTCTTTTTGCAGCGCTCACATCATCCATATCACTTATGGAAACAGTTGTATCAATCGTTTGCGATAAAACCAAGATTTCAAGAAAGATGTCATGCCTTGTTGTATTTGTGTTTTCAGTAGCTCTCGGTCTTCTTTCAACCCTTGGCTATGGACCGCTTTCGGCAGTAAAGATAATCGGAATGCAGTTCCTTGATTTCTTTGATTTTATAAGCAATAGCGTTCTTATGCCGATTGTTGCCTTTTTAACATGTATCTTTGTTGGTTATGTTATAAAGCCATCCACAATCATTGAAGAAGTTGAGCTTAATGCAAAATTCAGAAAAAAACATCTCTTTGTGTTTGTAATAAAATATCTTGCTCCGGTATGTATTGTTCTTATTTTAATTTCATCGCTTCTCGATGCATTTGGAATATTTAAAATCTGATTATAATAATTACAAAAGCCTGACCATGTGGTCAGGCTTTTGTAATTATTATGAAAATTTTGTATATACTTAAAAGAGGTGACTAACTATGAATGTAAATACTTATTATCTATCCGCCAATACCGGCGGCGGACATGTTTCATTTTTTGATGATCTTCTTAATTCATTTAGAAAAATAATAGTTTTAAAAGATTTTCCGCCGGACTATAAAAAAATAATATTTGATGAAGTAACAAAAGCTCTTGATGATGGAGGATTCTTTTATGATAAGATTATAAGCTGTGCCACATCCGATAGCATAGCTGCTCTTATTATTGATTCTCTTTCAACTGCTGTAGCAGACGAAGAAATAATAACAACAGAAATACCATTATACGCAGATGTTATAGACTTTACCGATATTATAAACTGCGACTACGAGGAAAAAAAGAATCTATCATTTTCAAATGAAAAAATTAATAAGCTAAAAAGAAAAATGGTGTCTCATCTTACAGAAGCAAAAAAAATCCACGATGAATGGGAAAAAATTTATATATCAAATTTAGATTTTGATAAAATAAATAACGAAGCTGATAAACTTATATCTTCTCTACTTGACGGAGAAGTCAGTAAAGATGGGCTTGGCTCAGATTGCAGTCGTTTTTTCGGTACCCTTCTTACAAGAGGGAATATAAACTATATAGATAAGCTTACAGATAATTTTATTAAAAGAATATTTATAAAGGGAAGGCCGGGAACCGGAAAATCAACTATATTAAAAAAATTTGCATCAGCTGCAAGAGAAAAAGGCTACAACACAGAAACCTATTATTGCAGCCTGGATACAAAAAGTGTTGATATGATTGTTGTTCGTGAGCTTGGAATTGCAGCGTTCGATAGCACATCTCCCCATGAGAAATTTCCTCAAAGACCGGGTGATGAAATATTCGATGTTTACGAAATAGGAAAAAAGACAAATATAGATGACTATTATTCCGATGAACTGATGATGGTGTCAAATCAATATAACGACGAAATAAAAAAAGCAAAAGAATGTTTATACACAATCCTTGCTTTAAAAAATGGAATGTCAAAGCTTTTAAGAGCCGATAATTCAGTACTTGATAGTTTATCATCAAAAATAATTAATATGTCGTCAATATGTAAATAATTATGTAATAAAAGTATACACTCCAAAATTGGTGTGTATACTTTTATTTTGTAATCTTTACTTACAGCAATTCTTGTTTGCTCTGAAGGATTCACAGTCTGTGCATTGAACATTTGTTGGGTTCTGCTCGTGAGTGCCAACATTAATTTTGTCAAGTGAGCAGTAGTTTTCGCTTCCGCAGTGATATTCACACTGTGTAACTGTGCAGCCAATTGATCTGTTTGCTTTATTCATCATATTAATAACCTCGCTTTCGGTATTATCATTCCCATAGCTAAGTTTATTATTCAGCTAATTATTCGGACACCTATAACAGATTTCATTTTCCAAAGTATTTTCCTCAAAGAATTTTATGATGTTTTCAAGAGTAACGAGAGCAATGTTTTCAAGAGCTTCATTTGTTAAAAAAGCCTGATGCGATGTTATAAGAACATTTGGCATAGATAAAAGCATTGCCATTTTTTCATCTCTGTCTGTTTCGTCAGACATATCTTCAAAAAACAAATCGCTTTCTTCTTCGTAAACATCAAGGGCTGCACCTCCGATTTTTCCGGATTTCAGTCCTTCAATAAGCGCATCACTGTCAATAAGTCCTC
>JAFSBJ010000232.1 GCA_017437345.1 Clostridia bacterium
CCCAGGGCTTTGAGGTTTGCTATGTTCCTGTTGATGGCTTAGGCTTTCCCGATGTGGATGCTTTAAAAAGCTTAATAAATGAAAAGACCATCCTTCTTAGCTTTATGCTTGTCAATAATGAAAACGGTGCCATATTTCCAATAGATGAAATAGCATCTCTCCCAAGGGGGAAGGCTAGGCTTCATGTTGATGCAGTTCAGGGCTACGGAAAGCTACCTTTAAATGTTAAAAAACAAAATATAGATATGCTGAGCATTTCTTCCCATAAAATCCATGGTCCAAACGGAATAGGCGGGTTGTATGTTAAAAACGGAGTTAAAATAAACCCCATAGTCTATGGAGGCTCTCAGGAAAAAGGTCTCCGCTCAGGCACGGAAAACATAGCCTCGGCGGCATCCTTTGCAAAGGCATGCGAAATTAAAATATCAAAAATGGACAGCGACGCTGAAAAAATGCAGCTTCTAAAATCAAGGCTCAAAGAAAAGCTTATGGAAAAAATAGAAAATGTTGTTGTTAATTCTCCTGAAAATTCAGTTTGCAGCATTTTAAATCTATCCTTTCCCGGAGTTAAAAGCGAAGTGCTTTTGCATGTTTTAGAATCAAAGGGCATCTATGTTTCCACAGGCTCCGCCTGCAATTCAAGAAAGAAGAAATACAGCTATGTTTTAAAAGAAATGAATTTAAAGGATAACATCATCGACAGCGCTGTGAGATTTTCCTTTTCATCGTTTAATACGATTGAAGAAATAGACTACACAGCCGATGTTCTTGCAAAAGAAATACCCATTTTAAGAAAAATAATGAAATAGGAGATATAAATGAACAGATTAGTTCTTGTCCGCTACGGCGAAATAATTTTAAAAGGCTTAAATCGCCCTGTCTTTGAAGATTTGCTTGTTAAAAATATAAAGCAGGCCTTAAAAGATGAATGTGAATTGAAAATATATAAAGCTCAGGCAACAATCTATATTGAGCCAAAAGACGATAGCTGCACAGAGTCTATAGTTGAAAAGCTGAAAAAGGTTTTTGGCATAGTGTCAATCGTTGTGGCATATCCGGCAGAAAAAAATATGGATGATGTTGAAAAGCAGATAGTTAATAATTTTGCAAACGAATTAAAATCTGCAAAAACATTTAAAGTAATAGCAAAAAGAGCCGATAAAAAATTCCATATGCAATCTCCCGAAATCTGCGAAGAAATCGGCGGCAGAATTTTAGAAGCTTTTCCGAATTTAAGTGTTGATGTTAAAAACCCTGAAATAAATGTTTATGTTGAAATAAGAGAGCATGGCTTTGTTCACCTTGACAAAATCCAGGGTGCAGGCGGAATGCCCTCAGGCTCAAACGGAAGGGCAATGCTTCTTTTGTCAGGGGGAATTGATAGTCCTGTGGCAGGCTATATGATAGGCAAAAGGGGAGTGTATATGGAAGCTGTCCACTTTTTCAGCTATCCCTACACAAGCGACAGAGCCAAAGATAAGGTCTTAAAGCTTGCTTCCATCATTTCATCCTATACAGGCAGCTTAAAGGTGCATATCGTTCCCTTTACCGATATTCAGCTTGAAATAAGAGATAAATGCCCTGAAGAACATTTAACCCTTGTTATGCGCCGCTTTATGATGGCAATAGCCGAAAGAATAGCCATAAAAAGAGGTTGTCAGGCTCTTATAACAGGCGAGAGCATAGGTCAGGTGGCAAGCCAGACAATGTCTGCCTTAGCTGTAACCGATGATGCAGTTAATATCCCTGTTTTCCGCCCCTTAATCGGAATGGATAAGGAAGAAATCGTTGAAATTTCAAGAAAGATAGATACCTTCGAAACCTCAATCCTTCCATATGAAGATTGCTGCACAGTCTTCACCCCACGCCACCCAACCACTAAGCCTAAAATTGAAAGAATTGTTTTCTCTCAGGAAAAGCTTGATATTGAAAGGCTCATAAATGAAGCTGTGGAAGGTACTGAAACTATAGATGTGTGAAAAAATGAAAGAAATAATATCTTCAATAGATGAATTAAAAATAAAGCTATATAATGCTTTAAGCGATAAAAATCTCACTCTTTCCACCGCAGAAAGCTGCACCGGAGGTATGATAGGCGCGTGCCTTACCTCAATCCCCGGTATTTCATCCTACTATGGCTATGGCTTTGTTACCTATAGCAATGAAGCAAAGCAAAAGCTTATAGGGGTAAGAGAAGAAACCTTAGAAAGGTTTGGAGCTGTAAGTGCCGAAACTGCTCTTGAAATGGCGGAAGGTACCCTCAAGGTGTCGGGAGCCGATATAGCAGTTTCCGTAACAGGCATAGCAGGCCCCGGCGGCGGAAGTGAAAAAAAGCCTGTTGGTCTTGTGTATCTTGGATATGCACAAAAAGAAAAAAGACTTTTTAAAAAGCTCAATCTTTCAGGCGACAGAGATGCAGTAAGGCTTTTAACGGTTAAAAATGTATTGGAATTAATATTAAAACAGCTTGAAAATAAATAGAAGAGGTGATAATAATGGCAGGAAAAGGAAAAATTGTTGTAGAACCAAATAACGACAGAGCTCAGGCTCTTGCCGCAGCTCTTGCCCAGATTGAAAAAACATATGGCGAAGGCTCTGTTATGCGCCTTGGAAATGCCCCATCAATTCAGGTTGAGGTTATTCCAACAGGCTCTCTTAGCCTAGACCTTGCTCTTGGCACAGGGGGTCTTCCCCGAGGCAGAATAGTTGAAATATATGGTCCTGAA
>JAFSBJ010000233.1 GCA_017437345.1 Clostridia bacterium
ACACCATAAGCAACATAAACTTTTTAACTATCAGCTCAGATGGCCCGTTTACGGATTTAACCTGCGATTATGATGTTATAAGAACTATTGACGATGATATTAAATCATATAAAGGAAAATCTGACATAAGGGTGATTACAAGAAATGGTGAAAGCTTTGTATATGAGCATAACTCAAGAATATTGGCTCCGCAATTTATAAATCTGACTTGGGAAGTTTATACTCAGTCTACCCCTTCTTATAACACAAAGGGAGTTACCGCTGTATCTCCCACCTGCTACCGTATATCAGCTACACCGGAGGGAAGATCAACAGAAATTATAACTGACAATGGAAAGCTTTATTTTAATGCTCAGCTCAGTAAATCATACATTGAATATGCGAAAAATAATTCATATGATATTTGGGCAATGTATAAATCAGATTTTACTCTGGATACAGCAACCAAACTATTAAATGACAACAAAGCAAGACAGGCAGCGGGAAAGCTTATTATTAAAGAAATTCTCGACTATAAGCTTGACGGAATTAATTTTGATTTTGAGAATATGTATGAAAAAGACAGAGGGGCATATACAAATCATGTTAGAGAAATATGTCTTGCAGCTCATACTTTGGGGGCAATTGTTTCGGTGGATGTTAATATATATGAGCCATTGAGCAGCACATGGTCTATGTGTTACGACAGAGACTCACTTGCAAAATACAGCGATTACATTATGCTTATGGCTTATGATCAGTATTATCCGGCCGGAAAAACCCCGGGGCCTGTTGCAGGACTTCCCTGGACTGAAAGCTGCATAAAGCTGACATTAAATGAGGTTCCCGCCGACAAGCTTGTTTTGGGAATGCCATTTTATGTGAGAATCTGGGAAATGAAAAATGGTAAAAAGGTTGGAACCAAATCAGTTTCTATGGATAATGCTCTAAAGCAGATTGAAGAAAATAATGCAAAATCGCAGTATGATGCCAGATATGACCTTATTAAATACTCATGGAATAAAGACGGGAAAGACTATGTTTTATGGCTCGAAACCGCTATGTCAACAAGAACGAGGGTTATGCTTGCAAAAAAATATTCTCTTGCAGGAGTGGCAAGCTGGAGAAGAGGGCTTGAGTCTATGGATGTGTGGGATGCGATATATGAAGAAATTAATATGACACGATAAAAGTTACTCATTCCGAATCTTTTTTCCTAATCCCTAAAAACAGGACTGTAAAAAACAAATGTTTTTTACAGTCCTGTTTTTCTACAATCCGCTGCTTTTATAAGTCTAAGAGAGTCATGAACTCATCTCCGGTGATTGTTTCACGCTCAATGAGATATTGCGCTATGCTATTTAATTTTTGAATA
This sequence comes from Clostridia bacterium, assembly GCA_017437345.1. Next base: position 1,355 of record JAFSBJ010000233.1, read on the forward strand.
TTATCTTTTAAAAGCTTTTCTGCAGTTGCATATGCCTGAGAGATTATTGATATTACCTCTTTGTCAATTTGTGCTGCTGTTTCGTTTGAGCAAGCGAGAGTTGTATCTTCGCCAAGATAAATATTATTGACTGTTTCAAATGCAACCATACCGAATTCACTGCTCATACCATAGCGGGTTACCATAGCTCTGGCAATTTTTGTTGCCTGCTCGATGTCGTTGGAAGCACCGGTTGTGACAGAATTAAACATTATCTGTTCAGCTGCTCTGCCTGCGGTGAAGGTAGTGATTTTACTTATGGCTTCTTCTTTTGTCATAAGAAACTTTTCATCTTCCTCAACCTGCATAGTATAACCAAGGGCGCCGGAGGTTCTGGGGATGATTGTTATCTTATGAACAGGAGCGCTGTTTTTTTGAAGGGCTGCAACAAGAGCATGGCCAACTTCATGATAGGCAATAATTTCTTTTTCCTTTTGGGAAATTACTATCCCCTTTCGCTGATAACCGGCAAGAATAACTTCAACGCTTTCTTCAAGGTCGCTTTGTTCAACCTCAACTCTGCCAAAACGAACTGCACGAAGAGCAGCTTCGTTTATTATGTTTGCAAGTTCTGCCCCTGATGCACCGCTTGTGGCATTTGCAATTGCTTTAAAATTAACATCGTCGGATATATTAACCTTTTTAGCATGAACTCTGAGAACAGCTTCTCTTCCACGAAGGTCCGGAAGCTCCACAGGGATGCGACGGTCAAATCTTCCGGGGCGAAGAAGAGCTTTATCAAGAGAATCAGGACGGTTTGTTGCTGCAAGAATTACAACACCTTTTCTTCCGTCGAAGCCATCCATTTCGGCAAGAAGCTGATTGAGAGTCTGCTCTCTTTCATAATTTCCGCCCGATATACCCCCATTATCTCTTTTTTTGCCAACGGTGTCGATTTCATCTATAAAAACAATACAGGGAGCTTTTTCATTAGCCTGCTTAAAAAGGTCACGAACCTTAGCAGCACCCATACCAACAAACATTTCAACAAATTCAGAACCGGAAATTGAAAAGAATGGCACATTAGCCTCACCTGCAACTGCCTGGGCAAGAAGGGTTTTACCTGTTCCCGGAGGGCCAACAAGAAGCGCACCTTTAGGAAGAGTGGCGCCAATTGCGGCGTATTTTTTGGGGTTATGGAGAAAATCAACGATTTCCCTTAATGCTTCCTTTGCCTCTTCCTGACCAGCAACATCGGCAAAGGTTTTTCCCGTTTGGGCTTTAACATACACCTTTGCATTTGCCTTTCCAAAAGACATTGCATTGCCACCAAATCCGCCTTTTGCCATCTGCTTTGACAAAAATTTCCAGAATATAATAAAAATTGCTATCGGAATAACATAGCTTATAAGCATTCCAACTAAGGGAGACACTTCCTGGGGTTTTACCTTGGTAAATTTTACTCCGGCTTCAACAAGCTCTTTATGAAGCTCTGAATAATCAAGGACACCGGTTGAATATATTGTTCTGGAGCCGCCCTGAAAACCGGGAAGCATTAAGCCGCTTGGTTTATTATTTTCATTGGATTTCAGAGTGTAATAAATAACATCTTCATTTATTTCCACCTCTTCGATGTTGCTATTTTTTAATTCCCTTAAGAAAACATCATAGCTGACCTGATTTTCACCTGTGTCAAAAAGAAGGGGTAAAACAAAATAATTAAGAAGAAAAATAACTGCTATGGCAATGATGATATAGGAAATCATGCCTCTTTTTTTGTTCATATACATCTTTTCCTTTCGAAAAAATCAGAGGGATGCCCAATTATGACATCCCCCTTTGTGATTAAATTATTCTTCGTTTGTGGATTCCTGGGCAAGAGCATCTTTTCTGGAAAGATTAAATCTGCCCTGGCGATCAACTTCCATAAGTTTAACCTTGATTTCGTCGCCTTCGGAAACAACATCTTCAACCTTATTAACTCTGTGGTTTTCAAGCTTGGAGATATGAACGAGGCCTTCTCTTCCGGGAAGGAACTCAACGAATGCGCCGATTTCGATTATTTTAACAACTTTGCCTGTGTAGATTTTACCAACTTCAGGTTCTGCAACTATGCCTTCTACTATTGAGAGAGCTTTTTTGCCTGCTTCAGCATCATTTGTGAGAATAAATACGCTGCCATCGTCTTCGATGTCGATTTTAACGCCTGTATCCGCAATAATTTTCTGAATTGTTTTTCCGCCTGAGCCGATAACATCTTTGATTTTGTCAACAGGTACTTTTGTTGTGATGATTTTCGGAGCATATGCTGAGAGTTCTTCTCTTGGCTGAGGAATTGCTTTGAGCATTACCTCATCAAGGATATAATAACGGGCATCTCTTGTTTTCTGGAATGCTTCTTTGATGATATCATAGGTTAAACCATCAACTTTAATATCCATCTGGATAGCTGTGATACCTTTTTTGGTGCCGGCAACTTTGAAGTCCATATCGCCATAGAAATCTTCAACACCTTGGATATCTACCATTGTTAAGAATTCATCGGAATCGGGTTTTGTGATAAGACCACATGAAATACCTGCAACGGGAGCTTTGATTGGAACACCGGCATCCATTAGAGCTAAGGTTGATCCGCAAACACTACCCTGAGAGGTTGAACCATTGGAGCTTAATACTTCAGATACAAGACGGATTGCATATGGGAACTCTTCTGTTGAAGGAATAACAGGTCTGAGAGCTTTTTCAGCAAGAGCACCATGACCGATTTCACGAC